>JAWXTS010000071.1:0-8357 GCA_044433305.1 Rikenellaceae bacterium
GTAGACGTCCTGTATATAGACGACGCTCTGACCCGTGATAGGGCTTATGGTGTGCACTACTTTATTTCCTTGATTGTCATAGGTATATTTGCGGTAGTTGCCCGAAGTGGCGAGGCCCTTGCCCGAAGGGATAGACAATATCACTTGCAGCTCAGCCCCCGGTACAATATTATCGTCTATGGGCTTATCTATACCCACGCGCCAGTTGCGCCCCTGCTCTCTCTGACCTTTGCACATAATCTCACCACCTATCTCAACAAGGTAGTTCAAATAGCCCTTAGAGCTAAGGTATTCGGACAGCACATCGGCCGTATATCCTTGGGCAATAGAGCTTAAATCTATCTCAACGCTAGGGCTTTGCTTAACCAAACGCCCATCGGCAATAGAAATCTTATTATAGCCAACAAATTCAAGCAGCGAGTCCACATTAAAGCTATCGCTAGCCTCCCCCGCAAGGAATCCGCGCACCTGAACAAGAGGCTTTATAGTTATGTCATAGTTGCCCTCGCTCTGCTCGCTGATTATGTGGGCAGCATTAATACACTCTATGATATGTTTGTCCAGAGAATCGGTCTTATTGCTATTGATGGCATTTATCAAGGACCCCTGGTCAAAGAGCGACATCGAAGCTGATATATCATCCAATATGCTATCCATCTCTGTCTTTAGAAGCTGCATATCCTCGCAGCCCTCAATAACAATATGATATGTCGTTCCTTGGGCAAAACCATCTATGGCCGCCATTCTCTCTGTCCTCGAACACGCCAAAGACAACACTCCAAACACCGCTAAGAATATAGATTGTATCGTTTTAGTTCTCATTACTCACCATTAAATATTGCCTGCACAAGTTCCTCTATCTTACCTACCCACACTATTTCTATTCCCTTAGGGGGTTTAGGCAATGACTTACGAAGATAAGAAGATACGATAACTTTCTTGAATCCTAGGCGTGCAGCCTCATTTATACGTTGCTCGCTACGTGATGCAGGGCGTATCTCTCCCGAAAGACCAATCTCAGCGGCAAAGCACACTCCTTCGCTCACAGGCCTATCAAAGTAAGAAGAAAGTATCGCCGCCACAACGCTCATGTCAAGCCCCGTGTCAGCAACCTTGAACCCACCTGCGAAGTTCAAAAATACGTCTTTGGTATACATCTTGAGACCTGCGCGCTTCTCAAGCACTGCAAGCAACATATTCAAACGTTTATTGTCAAATCCCGTGGTCGAACGCTGGGGCGTACCATAGGCCGCCGTGCTCACCAAAGCCTGAGTCTCAATCAGATAAGGACGAACTCCGTCCACCGCTGCGCCAACAGCAATGCCGCTCAACGGCTCCTCATAGTGCGATAGAAGTATCTCCGAAGGGTTTTCGACCTCAACAAGCCCCTGCTCGCGCATCTCAAAAACACCTATCTCGCTGGTTGCTCCAAAGCGGTTTTTATTGCCGCGCAGAATACGGTATATATTATTGTTGTCGCCCTCGAACTGAAGCACCACATCTACTATGTGTTCAAGAATCTTTGGACCCGCGATGATGCCGTCTTTGGTGATATGTCCTATTATGAATATCGCTGTCGACGAAGCCTTAGCACACTTAAGCAGCTGGGCCGCACATTCGCGTATTTGAGAAACGCTGCCTGCCGACGAATCAAGATTATCGCTATATATGGTTTGTATAGAGTCTATTACTACAATATCGGGCTTAAGCTCAACAATGCGCGAGAGGATATTCTCAAGCAAGGTCTCAGGATAAATCAGACATTGCTCGTTACGAATACCTATGCGCTCGGCGCGCATCTTAATCTGATTGGCCGACTCCTCGCCCGAAACATAAAGGGTAGACAGCCCGTCAGTATGCAGTGCAAGCTGGAGACTCAAAGTAGACTTTCCTATGCCTGGCTCACCACCCAAGAGCATCATAGACCCTCTGACAACGCCACCACCCAACACACGGTTAACCTCGCCATTGGACAGCAGCACCCTATCAAAGTGCTCTTGCTTAATATCTTTTATGGCCACAGGGCGTGCGGGTTCACTGCCACCCAGAGCCACCGTACTCTTATTCTTTGAACTACTAGACTGTTTGGTAAAGCTCTCCTCGACCAGAGTATTCCACTCTCCGCACGCAGGGCAACGCCCCACCCACTTGGCATACTCGTTGCCGCAATTACGACAGAAGAAACTCTTTACTACCTTAGCCATGGCTCTATTATTTTATAAAGAAACGATAGATGTCATTGCCATTGACAAGCAACATCAGAGCTATCAAAAGTATTATACCTATGGTCTGGAAAATCTCCATAGCTTTATCACTCATCTTACGACCCGAGATAACCTCAACCAAAAGGAATAACACATGACCTCCATCTAGTGCAGGAATAGGCAATATGTTCATCACCGCTAGTGCGATAGACAAGAAGGCTGTAATCTTCCAGAACACATACCAATCCCAAGCTGTCGGGAATATGCTACCAATAGAAATGAAGCCACCCATGCTCTTATATGCGCCACTCTCAGGCGTGAAGATAAGTTTCACCTGCTGTATATAGCTCGAAATCTCTTGCCCTGCACGCGAGATGCCAGCAGGAATAGACTCGAAGAAGCCATACTCGCGCGTGGTCATAGAGAATATATCCTGTGGTGATACCAGCAGCACACCAATAGTACCCTCCTCGCTGATGCGTGTAGGTATGTCTCTTAGAATCTCTATGCCCGAACTATCGCGAACAAAAGTCAAGTTTGCAATCTGAGTAGCCTTAGACTTAAATAGCTCAACAGCCCCCTGAATGCTATATACCTTCGAGCCGTCGACACTCACAAGGCGGTCTGTTTTTCTGATACCTGCTGCCTCGGCAAGCGAGCCGCCCGAAACCTCACCCACAATAAATGGGATTATAGGGCTGATAAACTGCTGATTCTCAATCAAAGTTCCTATATTCTTATCCGTAAGGCTTATCGTTACGGTTTGTCCATCACGCTCGACAACAACGTCGCCTGCACCGCCCAAGATAAATTCTTGAAACACCTTAGACATGTCGTCTATCGTTTTGCCCTTGATAGTGACTATCTTGTCTCCATCTTCAAAGCCCATAGCTTGGGCCTCGGCACTAAACTCATAACCATACTTCACATCATCGTTAGCTAGGTACTCGTCACCCCAAGCAAAGCTAATACCTATGTATATCGCCACTGCCAGAATCACATTCATAAGTACACCACCAACCATGATAAGTAGTCGCTGCCACGCTGGCTTAGCCCTAAACTCATAAGGCTGCACAGGCTGAGCCATCTGCTCCTTATCCATCGACTCGTCTATCATTCCTGATATTTTGACATAGCCACCAAGTGGCAACCAGCCTACACCATACTCAGTCTCGCCACGCTTAAACTTAAAAAGCGAAAACCAAGGGTCAAAAAATAGATAGAACTTCTCCACTCGCGTCTTGAATATCTTAGCAAACATAAAGTGTCCAAGCTCATGGATGATGACCAGAAGCGATAAACTTACTACAAACTGTAATACCTTAATAAGGGTTTCCATATATTATATTTTTTTTATTATTTCGTTAGCAATTTGGCGTGCGCTAGCATCGCTATTACGATAGTTATCCATGCTCTGATCGGCACAGAACTCACACCTCTCTAATGTCTTCTCTATAACTTTATAAATGCTGTTATAGCTTATTCTCTCTTTCAAGAATTGCTCCACGGCAACTTCATTTGCCGCGTTGAGTATGGTCGTACTGTTTCCTGCCTGCTCTAGGCACTCATAGGCCATGCGCAAACACGGAAAACGCTCATAGTCTACCTCATAGAAATCTAGTGAACCTAGAGTCCTAAAATCTAGTCTATCTCCACCTAGCGGCAGTCGCCTAGGGAAGCTAAGCGCGTATTGTATAGGAAGGTGCATATCGGGAGTCCCAAGCTGAGCCTTGATAGCTCCATCGCTAAACTCAACCATAGAGTGTATCACCGACTGTGGGTGTATAGTAACATCTATGTCCTTTGCCGGTGTGCCAAACAACCAGTGAGCCTCGATAACCTCAAAGCCCTTGTTCATCATGGTTGCCGAGTCTATTGTTATCTTGCTACCCATAGACCAGTTTGGATGGCGCAAAGCCTCGGCCTTGGTTATAGAATCAAAGCTCGCTAAATCTCTCTTATAGAAAGGACCTCCAGAGGCCGTAAGTATAAGCTTGCTTATCTGTGATTGTTCGCCCACAAGACATTGAAAGATAGCCGAATGTTCAGAGTCGACAGGGATTATTGGGGCGTTGTATTTTTTTGATAGCTCCATAAACAAACCTCCTGCCACAACAAGAGACTCTTTATTTGCTAGAGCTATTTTCTTACCTGCTTTGATTGCTGCCAAGGCTGGTGCTAGACCTGCATAACCTACCATTGCCGCCACTACGGTGTCGACATTTGTTGCCGCGCTAACCTGACACAGAGCATCTTCGCCTGCATAAACCTTAATAGGTAAATCTTGCAGCGCATCTTTCAGCTGAGCATAGTAAGCCTTGTCTGCTATAACTACATTGTCGGGCATGAACTTACGTGCCTGAGTGGCAAGCACCTCCCAACTGCTGTTGCAGGTGAGCGTAGTGACCTCAAACATAGATGGGTTTTGGTAGACTATATCAAGGGTTTGGCTTCCGATAGAACCTGAAGAACCTAATATTGCGAGTCGTTGTTTCATTAGAATACTATATAATTTTCAGGGTCTACGGGCACTCCCTTGCGCCATAGTTCAAATCCAAAGCGATCTGATTCTTGTTCAACTTGTTTGATTATCTGCTCTACCATTTGTTTGCTGCCTACTTGTGCATCGGTATTATCAGATGTTTTTCTTTCGTTTATGATGTATCCAATAACCTCGCCAGCACTAACCCTCTGGCCAGTCTGCACGCGCGACGAAAGGTTATTGCGATATACAGAAATCATATCATCGGCATGCTGCACATATATTACCGTTCCACCACTAGGGGTCCACTCGCTCGATATTACAGTGCCCTGCATAACGGCCAGCACCTCGCTATCTGTGGTCACCGCTAGCGACACGCCATAGCGTTGGTCCTTAGGGCTAAAGTGTGAAAGCACCACACCACCAACGGGAGGATAGGTGTCTGCCTGCGAGCGCATAGATTGTCGTGTAGCCTCTGTGCTGCTTAGAGAATACAATCCATCCGACTCCATCTGACTACGCAGAATTGAGTCTTCACTAGAAGGGTTTATAAAGTCTACACGAGTTCTAAGGGAATCATCCTGAAAGACCTCTCGTGTAACGGGACTCTTGCCTGACATTATCATGGCCATATTTGTGTTGTAGACCTCAAGATTATTTATTTGTTGCTCAAGCGAGTCTATGCGCATGATGTTCTGGATTAGGGCCTCACGAGAGCGACTACCTGGGTAGCCTGGTGCAAGATCCAGAATCGACGTGTAGCTCACAATGGCAAGACATACACACAAGAGCAATAGAACAAAAGTCAATAGGCCAATTATAGCATTCAGGGGGCTGATATGCATATACCACACCTCACTACGCAAGTGTTCGTTGCGCAGAATAAGACGATGCTTATTGGTCAGGTTCTTGAGAAAGTATTTTATATTTCGCCAGAATTTCATACAAAAAAGGTAAATAACTACAAAGATAACAACTATATCCGGATAACGTAGCACGGATGCCTTATATTTTCACAATTTTTGCATCTCACTAGTTTTTACTACCTTTGTTCTCTAAGATGAGAATATTAAAAATATAATATATATGAAAAAAGATTTAACACTCCTTATTCTAGCAGCAGGCATGGGCTCACGCTATGGCTCGCTCAAACAGATGGACGGGGTCGGTCCTCACAACGAGGCAATCCTAGATTATTCTATATTTGACGCCATACGAGCAGGATTTACGCGTGCCGTGTTCGTTATCCGCCACTCTTTCGAGCAGGACTTCCGCGAGGTATTTACCCCAGAACGTTTTGGCGGCAAGATAAAAATCGACTTTGTTTTTCAAGAGCTAGACAGCCTACCCGAGGGTTATAGTGTACCCGAGGGGCGCGTAAAACCATGGGGCACAAACCACGCCATAATGATGGCCGCAGAAGTTATAGATACACCTTTTGCTGTTATCAATGCCGATGACTTCTATGGTGCTCAGGCCTACCAAACCATAGCCGACTACTTGAACACCCTGCACCACTCAAAAGACAAATACTGCATGGTGGGCTACCGCCTAGAGAACACTCTCTCAGAAAACGGTTCTGTCTCACGTGGAGTATGCAACGTGGATAGTAGCGACAACCTGCAAGGCATGACCGAGCGCACAAAGATATTTAAAGAAGGACAACAGATTGTATATCAAGAGGGTGAGCAGACTTTCCCATTGGAAAACAACACTCCCGTGTCGATGAACCTATTTGGTTTCACCCCTGATTATTTCGACTACTCGAATAAGATATTCAAGGACTTCCTAGAGAACAACGCTAAAAACATCACGGCCGAGTTCTACATCCCTTTTGCTGTTAACACACTTATCGAGCAAGGCACAGCTACCATGCGTGTGCTAGACACTACGGCACGCTGGTTTGGGGTGACATACAAAGAGGACAGACCCGACACCGTAGCACGAATCAAAGAACTTACCGAGCAAGGTATATATCCTGAGCCACTGTGGAAATAGGTCAAAACATAAAAGAATTTACCGAGCAGGGAGAGGTTGTACTTATTTACAGCCTTTGCCTTGGCTCGCGCACCTTGGTGGTAACAAATGCCAATGCAGCGGTGGTGTCCTACTCCATCGACAGTGAGCAGACCATAGCAGGCTATGAAGAGTTTTTGGCCTCGCGCACAAAAAGCTCGGACAAGCTATGGAGTGCCACGGTAGAAGATGACGCCATCATATTTTCTGATTTTCAGGATGGAACCCCAAGTCAGATAAAGTATTCTCTGACCGAAAATGGATTCAGCATCACCAAGATGGACAGCCTACATTCAGCAGGAGCTTTTGCGCCCTTCTACTTCAACTGCACAAAAGACACAACGCTGAGCATCTCTGGCCGCTTTGAGAACAAGCCCTTCGACGAGCTAGATATTCAGAGCACCGTGGAACTAGCAGATTGGCAGAAAGACACTCTTGCAAAGGTCGCCAAGATAGAAACTACGGCTCTAGTAATATCACTAGAATCATCTATGCCCCTGCTTCGAGTATCAAAGCAAGCGGACAGCCTGTCGCTTGAGAGCCTAGACGACATACTCAAGCGCGAACAGTGCACAGAGACTCTACCCGAGGGAGCCATTGCAGCCATCGAGCACAGCATAACTTACGAGATACTAGTCAAATAGGATTATTTCTTCAGGAAACCGTCTATACCCGCGCCAAAGAGCGCGTAGTCATATTTAACCGGGTCATTAGGATCAAACAACCTTAGCGACTCGGTTACTTCTTCTACGGCCTTCCAGTCGTTTTGTTTGCGGGTCAACAGACCAAGCTCGCGGCTCATATTTGCCGTGTGCACATCCAAGGGCAGATAGAGAGCCGAGCAAGGAATATCCCACAGCCCAAAGTCCACACCCTTATCATCCTTGCGCACAAGCCAACGCAAGTACATATTAACCCTCTTGCAGGCAGCCTTCTTGTCTATCGAAGATAGGTGCTTGCGTGTGCGCTGCTCATGCTCACAGTTCCAAAATTCTTTATAGAAATCGGAGAGTACCGTGCGCATGTCCCCACTATTTCTGTATGAGCGTTCAAAAAACTGCCCCATGTTAAGGGTTCCCTCAATCGAACCATCATAGAAGCGTCTTAGCGCGCCAATAAAAGTTATGAAGTCCCCACCGTTAAAAGTTCTATGAACATAACGCGATAGATGCTCTAGCTCTGAGGCAGAGGCATTAACAGTAAAGTCATAAGGGCTATCATCCATCATGTCCATCATGCGGGCAGCACTCTTGACTATGGCCTTGCGATTACCCCACGCTATTGTCGAGGCCAGAAAGCCACTTATCTCTATATCCTCTCTAGCCACAAACCTGTGAGGTATAGATATAGGGTCGGCCTCAATAAAGCTGATGTTATTATATTTGAAGTATAGTTCGTCCAGAAGTTCTTTCAGATCGTCTTTTCTCATAGCTTTATTAGTCCGTCTATCATCTCTATGCGTCTATCGGCCATGGATGCCAGCTGCTCGTCGTGAGTAACTATCACCGTTGTCTGTCCCATCTGCTCGCGCAACTTAAAGAACAGAGAGTGTATCTCCTCGCGGTTCTTAGAGTCTAGATTGCCCGAAGGCTCGTCGGCAAACAACACGCTCGGTGCATTGATAACAGCACGGGCTATGGCCACACGCTGCTGCT
>JAWXTS010000072.1:0-8312 GCA_044433305.1 Rikenellaceae bacterium
CACACTCTGTGTGGACTCGGACCCGCGACCCGAAAATCAAACACAAGGCGCGGACTACTCGCGGGCTTTGCCCGTGAGTTCGAGTGCTGTCCATACCGCAAATAGCAAACACCAATCGCTATTAGAAGCCTCAGATGTCCACACGTCTGGGGCTTTGCTTTTTTTGGTGGTGGTGCGTAGTCGATACAGCAGCAAGACAATCATTAGAACTTAAGTAACAAGGCAAAGAAAAAGGATGACCCATGCGCAATGGAGCCATCCTTTTTGGTTATAATAGTATGTGACCTTACCTTATGCTATTCAGCTTCTGGGTAGTCCACAATATCGTACATGGTGTAGGTGCCATCAAAAATCTTGTTTTCTAGGTCAACATAGCTTGCGTTTGCTGTTGCATCTATATAAATAGTTGCTTCTTCCGTAGAGCTCTCGGTAAATAAGCTAGATCCAATAGATGATATGATGCTTTTGGTTGCTATATAAATAGTCTTTAGTGATGTGCAGTAGGCAAATGCTAGTTTCCCGAGAGTCTCGACTTTTGGAAAATAGATTTCTTCAAGGTTTTCGCAATTAGAAAAAGAATAACCACCAACATCAATTAATTCGGGTAGTGAGATTTCTTTTAGAGAGGAACAATATTGGAACGCAGAAGTTTCTACTGAGGTAACATTAGGTGCATAAACGTCTGTTAATGCTGAGCATTCGTAGAATGCATATTGTCCTATGGTAATAGCCTTTGGCATTGAAATATCTTCTAGAGATGTGCAATTACGAAATCCAGAATTTTCTATGCTTGTGGCCGCATCTATATTGACATCTTTCAGATTTGCAAAGTCTTTGAACAAGCTGCTGCTAACAGAAGACAAGCTAGGCATAGAGATAGTTGTTAGTGCCGAGCAGCCTGTAAACACAGAGTAGTCTAGATAAGTGACTTCGGGTAGTTTAACCTCCGTTAGGTTTAGACATGAAGCAAAAGTATAGTTGCCGATAGAAGGTGCCTTAGGCATATACAAGGTTGCTAGGGCACTACAATTATAAAACAAACCTTCTTCTAGAGTTTCTGCTGCGTTAATCTCTGTGTTCAGATACTTGAAACAAAGCGAGATAGAACCCTCTTCGGTTATGGAACCTAGGGTCTGGCTAAGTAGGACATAGCCCAAGCTGTCGATATCTGTATCTGTTATCACCCAGTAGTTAGAGACGCTAAAGTCTACATTTCCTGCCTCAAGGTCGGCCATCGAGAAGACAAGAGAGCCGCTACTAGTGTCGAGTTTGTCACTGCAGCCAACAGACAGCAATGCCATTGTAAATATCCAAAAAAACTTTTTCATGATTGTTATATTTTAATTAGTTATATCTAAAATGTTTATTTTACAGTCTCATTATCAATGACGTAAAGGTACCCTCAATATTCTGAGATTACAAATAAAATCATGATATTTAAAATATCATGTTGATTTTATAACACACAATTCAAAATATGTTATGTATGCTTTTGGGGAGTTTTTATATGGCTTTATCCTCTATTAGAGGGCTTTGGGTTTTAGTTAGAGGCTTATATCTTAGTGGTTTATAGGTGTTTATTTTGTTTTAAGTCTATAAATTTATACCTTTGTTTTCCTTATATTATGTCTTTGGTACTGAGATGTTTTTCTTGCAGAGGCATAGTTGAAGTAAATGGATAAGTATAATCGTATTGAATGGAACAAGAGTCAAGGGTTGAGAAGAGCCTGTTAAATGCGCGAGTAAATTTGATGTGCTACTTTTTATCTCTAGTGGTGGCATTTTTTACGCGCAAGGTGTTGCTAGATCAGCTCGGTGTCGAGTTTATCGGGCTTACGGGAGCGTTGAGCAGTGTCTTGGGGTTCTTGAATCTTGCAGAGCTGGGGGTAGGTTCGGCCATAGGTTATGTGCTCTACAAGCCTATATATGACAACGACAAGTACAAGATAAATGAAGTTATATCATTGCTGGGCTACCTATATAAGAAGATTGGCTTGTTCATACTTGGTGCAGGAGTTATTATTTCGTTCTTTTTGCCTTTGATTTTTGCTGATACTGGCTTCTCGTGGGGGGTTATCTATCTGGGTTTCTATTGTTATCTGTCGAGTTCGTTGTTGGGTTACTTTGTTAACTATCGAATGAGTTTGCTGTCGGCAGACCAGAGGAACTATGAAGTGGCGTGGGTGTTTCAGATTTCCACCACCATAAAGGTGTTGATTCAAGTAGTCTTGGCCCTAAAGTATCAGAGCTTTGTTATGTACTTGTGCCTAGAGGTTCTCTTTGGGGTGGTGAACTCGGTGGCCCTAAATTACAGGATTAATAAGGTCTATCCGTGGCTTCGCACAGACGTTCGGTTGGGCAAGGAACTGTTCAAAAAATACCCTAAAGTCTGGGTTTATATCAAGCAGCTGTTTGCACATAAGGTGGGCTACTTTGCTCAGTTTCAGCTTATTCCAATTTTGATATATCCTTTTGCTTCTCTTGCCATGGTTGCTCTGTATGGCAATTATACTATGCTTTCTTCTCGAATACAGGCTCTTGTGGGTAATGTTCTTGATAGCACCAGAGCAGGGGTCGGAAACTTGATTTCTTCGGGTGACCAACAAAAAATATATGCGGTATACAAGCAGTTGCTGTCGATAAGGACTTTGGCGGCAGGTCTTCTGTCGTGCTGCACTTTTGTGTTGGCCTCTGGGTTTATAGAAGTGTGGCTTGGAGAGCAGTATGTCTTGTCTGATACTATATTGTTTATGGTTTGTGTATCCATGTTCCTTGGGTTGTTGAGGGGTGCAAACGATGAGTTTATGTTTGGCTATGGGTTGTTCTATGATGTATGGGCACCTTTGGCCGAGGGTGCAATACTTGTGGTGGTGTCTCTGGTTGGAGGTTTTGTGTGGGGATTCGAGGGCGTGCTGCTAGGTCCGATAGTGTCGCTGATAATTATAGTACATATATGGAAGCCCTACTTTCTGTTTGGCAAGGGGTTCAATAAACCTATGGCTAACTACTTTGGGCTTGTGTTAAAGCATTTAGTTCCTGTGTTGGCAGCTTATTTTGTGGCGGAGATTATTATGGATAAGATAGATATTGTTATCGTGGATTGGCGAAGTTTTATTTATGTGGCTACTGTTTTCACGGCTATACTTGGAGTTATGTCTGTGGTTCTGAGCTATGCTATGTCAAGAGATTTTAGGGGTTTTATTAGTCGGTTTATTAAAAGATAGATGAGATGGATATTTCAGTAATAGTGCCTATATACAATGTAGAGAGCGTTCTAGAGAGGTGTTTGCTATCTTTGTTTAACCAGACAAAGACAGATGGTGTCGAGTTTATTTTTGTCAATGATGCTACTGAGGACGGATCTATGTCTGTCCTTTGTCGCGTGGCGGCAGAATATCCCCAACATAATATTCGAATCGTAGAACATCAGACTAATAGAGGTCTGGCTACAGCTCGTCAAACGGGCTTCGATACCTCGATAGGTGATTATATAATTCATATAGATAGTGACGATTGGTGCGAGCGTGATATGCTGGAGGCTGTGTATGCCAAGGCCATAGAGCATGATGCCGATATTGTGGCGTGTGATTTCTTTGATCGTGATGGCAATATCTTTTGTAATCATCACTCAGACTCTAAGTTTGAGAACCTCGAGGGTTTGATTTCTTCTAATACGCCCTCGCCGAGCCTATGGTCAAAGTTGATAAGGCGAGAGCTGTATCTCAGAAATGGACTAAAGTGTGATAATGGCATCAACTATGGCGAGGATACGCTGCTTTCGCCCATGTTGTACTATGTGGCAGACAAGGTAAGCTATCTGCCCAAGGCCTATGTGCACTACACATTTAGAGATGAGTCCTTGACTAATAACTGTGATGTAAACAGCTTTTTAGAGTATATTAAGGTGTCTTATGCTTGGGATTCGTTCTTTGCTGATACTCCCGAATACCCTAGGCTCAAATCTAAGATATGTGAGTTTAGGCTGTTGCAGAAACATGAGCTCCTGCGCAACTCACGGGGCGTGGAGCAAAGAAAATATAATAGGATGTTCCCTGTTTCGTTTGGCTCTGTGTTTGGCTCTAAAAGACTTTCTGTGTCCATGAAGGTGTCTTTTATTTTTGCGAATATGGGATTGTTAGTTATTTTTAATATCTTGTATGGGCTTAGAAATAAATATATAGGTTAGAAATACAATCAGTAGAATAATTAAATGAAAGTTTCGGTTATAATACCAGTTTATGGTGTAGAAAAATATATAGAGAAATGTGCTCGTTCGTTGTTTGAACAAACCTTGGAGCATATCGAGTATATCTTTGTCGATGATTGTACCGTCGACAACTCTATTGCTATTTTAAATGCAGTTCTTGAGCAATACCCTTTGCGCAAACCTCATGTCAAGATAATCAAGCACAAACAGAATCTTGGGGCGGCAGTAGCCCGCAAGAATGGAATCATGGCTGCTAGGGGTGAGTATATTACTCATTGTGATGGTGACGACTGGGTCGACAAGGATATGTACCGTGCAATGTACGAGCAGGCTAAGTTGGAGGGACTGGACTTGCTGACGTGCGGAAACTTTTTTATCGATAAAGACGGTGCTTCTACCGTTACATCATCTAATGCTGGAAGTGACAAAGATAAGATGCTGGCTGATATTTTTGGTGGACGTTGTCGCTGTTCCATTGCTTTGAGGCTTGTCAAGCGAAGTATATTCTTGGATAATGATTTCATATATCCTTCATATCATATGTGGGAAGATTTGGTGCTGACATCTCAGATAATATATTTCAGCAAGAAGATAGGGGTAGCAGAAACTCCCTACTACCACTATGTGTATAATCCAGATTCTATATGCAATATGGACAGCGATGAGCTATGTATTAAGAGATACGAGGGAAGTAAGAACAATGTCGCGCTTTTGATTTCTTTTCTTAAGAGCGTATGCCTCTATCAGAATTATGAGAAGCCACTTGCTGTGTCTAAGCTCCGTGTCCGCTATTTTCTGTACCCTCTGCTCAAGAAAGATAATAAATACCTAAAGTTGTGGAGGCAGACCTACTCTGAGTTGAATTATAGATTCTTGCTCAAGGAGTCGAGGCTGGATTTTAAGAATAAATTGAGGTTTATAATCACCATGCTGGGCCTCTATTCGATTATTAACGAGGACAGCCTTGGTGTTAAGCAGAAATAAATAGAGCGACACTTTATGAGTGTCGCTCTATCTGTTTTATGTTTAGGTACAGTTATTTCAAACTATCAAAGTTGCTCTGGTTGTAGACATCTTTTTCAGAAGCATACATGGCTGTTATGCGGGAAGCGTAGTGCTCTTCGACCTTGTTGCGCACAATCTTCATGGTGCTGTTGACCATAAGGTTCTGCTCAGTAAATGGCTCGTCGAGTAGGGCGAAGCTAGCTGGCAGCCACCTCTCGGGGAAAGTGCCTGCAAATGGACCTGCTTTCTTGTACTCGTTGATTGCATCTTGCACCAGTGTTACGGCCTCGCGTGCAGCTTCCTCTGTGCCCCATGCCCCTGACACATTTTGTTTCATGGCCTCGATGTTGGGAACTATGAGTGCTGTTGTGTAAGGGTCTTGGTTGTTGTGCAATACTATCTGCTCTATGTATTTAGAGTTTGCCACTAGAGCTTCCTCTATACCCTCGGGGCTGTACTTCTCGCCGTCACTACCGATAAGCAGACTCTTGAAGCGTCCTAGCACCACCAAAAAGTCGTCCTTGTCCATATATCCCATGTCGCCAGTATAGAGCCAGCCATCTTTAACGGTCTGGGCTGTTGACTCGTCGTTCTTCCAGTATCCTGCCATGACGTTCTCGCCACGCACAACGATTTCGCCTTTCTCTCCTGCTGGCAGCTCGTTGCCATCTGCGTCGGTAATCTTCAGCTCTAGAGGTTTCACCAGCGTTCCCGATGTGCCGAACTTATGTCTTTCTAGTGCATTAGAAGATATTACGGGTGTAGCTTCTGAGAGTCCATATCCTTGGAACATAGGTATTCCTATGGCGTAGTAGAAGTTTTGAAGTTCGGTGCCTAGTAGTGCTCCGCCGCCGATGAACATGTCTAGCTCTCCGCCCAAACCTTGGCGTACCTTAGAGAATAGTATCTTGTCGAATAGGGCTACCAGTGGTTTTAGGATTATGACCCAACCCTTGCCGCGGCTCCATCCGTCTTTATTATAAAGTATGGCTGTCTTGAGTGCGGTGTTGAATAGCCATTCGGTGAACTTGCCCTTGCTCTTGATAGAGCTTTCGATTGATTTCTTGAAGGTTTTGGCTAGTGCAGGAACCGAGAGAACCAAGTTTGGTTTTATCTCGTTTATGTTTATTGGGATGTTCTTTAGGGACTCGATAGGGGTCTTGCCTTGTTGTACTGTGGCCACCGATGCTCCTTGGTTCAGGAAGATGTAGAAGCCTACTACGTGGGCAAAGCAGTGGTCCAAAGGAAGTATTATTAGGGTCTTGTAGCTCTGAGGTATGTCCATCAGGGTCAAGGCCTGCTCCACATTTGCGGTGTAGTTGCGATGGGTGAGCATGATGCCCTTAGGGTCGGCTGTGGTGCCCGATGTGTAGGTTATCGTTGCTATATCGTTGTTCTGTATGCTCTGCGAGATACTTAGGAAAGAGTCCTTGCTGTTCTCTGCAAGGTATTTGTCACCCATCTTGCAAACATCCTCCATGGATACCTCACAGTCTTGGTAGTTGTCCAGAGTGTCTAGTACTACTATCTTTTTAATCTGGGTTAGCTGCTCTTTTATTGCTCTAATCTTTGGTAGCTGAGTGGCCGAGACCAAGATGTATTTGGCATCTGAGTGCTGAAGGCGGAACAGCAAATCGCTGCTCTGGTCTAGTTTTACTGATAGGGGTACATTGATCGCTCCGGCATAGAATAGGGCCAGCTCGCCGATAATCCATGCGTTGCGTCCTTCGGACAGCAGGGCGGCGTTGTCGCCTTTGTTGACCCCGAGGCTTACTAGTCCTGCTCCAAAGCGTTGGGCCTGCTCACGTGTTTGGGCGTATGTGGTATTCTGCCATTGGTCGCCTATTTTCTCTTTTAAGAATACGTTAGTCGAGTATTTGTCTACTGCTCTTTCAAATAAATCAATAAGAGTATTTTTCATTATCTATTATATGTAATTATTGTGGAGCCAACTGTAACTCCCTAATTGCAAAGATAATAAAATATTTGCTTAGACAAAATTCTGGTATCTCTATAAAAGAGATACGAGGCTTTTGTAATATTCGGTACAATAGCGTGTTATAGTTTAGTTGTTGTTGGTTTTTACTAAACAATATGTTAAATTTAGGTTATTATTGTAGGTTTATGGGGTGTGAATGTTGTGAAAAAAGTATTTTGGGCGTAACTTTGAATCCTATTTCATATCTCTTTTATAGAGGTTTTGTTGTTTTATACCCTTATTCAAAGGGCCTTAGAACGGCAATATAGTAAGATTAATTAACTGTTTAACTTAAAGATTGTAGTATGAAGAAATTTTTACTTTCCGTGCTAATGTCAGTTTGCACAGCGGCTTTTGCTCTTGCACAAGTGACTGGTACAATTACAAACTCCGATGGTACACCTATCGCTGGAGCAACTGTAATCGTTAAAGGCACAAACAATGGTGTAGCTTCAGGTGTGAATGGAGCTTACAGAATCAATGCACAAACCAGCGACGTTTTGGTTTTCTCGATGATTGGTATGAAAACCCTAGAGTTTCCTGTAAATACAAGAACTGTTATCGATGTTGTTCTAGAGTCTGATGACCTTAGCCTAGACGAGATTGTTGTTACAGGTTACGGTTCTATTCGCAAAGCAGCCTTTACTGGTTCTGCGCAAACTATCAGCGCTGAAGAATTGACTCTTAAAACAGATGCCAACGTGATGAAATCACTTCAGGGTTCTGTTGCTGGTCTTCAGATGTTCAACATTAATGGTCAGCCAGGACAGTATGCTTCTGTTTCTATCCGTGGTTTTGGTTCTGTTAACTCAGGTACTGAGCCTTTGTATGTTATCGATGGTGTGCCTATGTACAACTCTAAGGATTCTGGTATCTCTGGTGAAAGCAACGGTGCTGACTACGCGTCTCCTATCTCTAACATCAACCCAGAGGATATTGAGTCTATGAACGTACTTAAAGATGCGACTGCAACTGCTATCTATGGTGCTCGTGCGGCTAATGGTGTTATCGTAATCACTACAAAACGTGGTGCTACTGGTGCTCCTAAAGTAAGCCTTACAGCTAAAAAAGGTATCACTACTGCTGCTAGCCTTGATGATGATTACTGCATGGTAAACACTG
>JAWXTS010000073.1:0-8091 GCA_044433305.1 Rikenellaceae bacterium
AATTCTTCGTGAAAGACAAACCTTATAATTTGTTAATGAAATGGAAAGAAATCTCAGAAAAGAAAGAATAGGGGTTGTCGTAAGTAACAAGATGGAGAAGTCGATTACGGTAGCCGTTAAACGCAAGGTAAAACACCCAATTTACGGCAAGTTCGTAAATAAGACAACCAAGTTTGTTGCTCACGATGAAGTAAATGATACAAACCCAGGAGACACTGTAAGAATTATGGAGACTCGTCCGTTGAGCAAAACTAAGCGTTGGAGATTAGTAGAAATAATTGAAAGAGCTAAATAGTTATGATACAACAAGAGAGTAGATTGGTAGTAGCCGACAACAGTGGAGCAAAGGAAGTACTTTGTATTCGCGTGTTGGGCGGTACCGGTAGACGCTATGCTTCTATCGGCGATAAAATAGTTGTTACTGTTAAAAGTGCTTCGTCATCAGGTGATGTTAAGAAAGGAACTGTTTCGAAGGCTGTGGTAGTGAGAACTAAGAAAGAAATCCGTCGCAGCAACGGTTCATACATCCGTTTTGACGACAATGCAGTAGTTCTTCTAAATAATCAAGGTGAGATGCGTGGAACTCGTATCTTTGGCCCTGTTGCCAGAGAGTTGCGTGATTCATTCATGAAAATTATCTCACTAGCACCTGAAGTGTTGTAATTAAAAAACAAGAAAGAATGTCAGTTAAATTACATATCAAAAAAGGCGACACAGTCTATGTAAACGCAGGCGACAACGCAGGACAACAAGGCAAAGTACTTGAGGTTCTAGTTGAGAAACAACGCGCCATCGTAGAGGGTGTAAACTTAGTATCAAAGCATACTAAGCCAAACGCTAAGAACCCACAGGGTGGTATCGTTAAGCAAGAGGCTGCGATACATATTTCAAACTTACAGCCTATTGACCCAAAAAGCGGTAAACCAACACGTATTGGTCGCAAAGAGTCAAATGGTAAACTAGTGCGTTTCGCAAAAAAATCTGGAGAGGAGCTTAAATAATGGCAGCACACGTACCTACACTTAAGACACAGTACAAAGAGCAGATCGTTCCTGTACTTATGAAGGAGTTTGGCTACAAAAGCATCATGCAAGTACCAAAACTTCAGAAAATTGTTATCAACGAGGGTCTAGGCCAAGCCGTTGCAGACAAGAAACTAATAGAGATTGCCCAAGCAGAGCTTACAACGATCACTGGTCAGAAAGCAGTTATGACTAAATCACGTAAGGATATCTCAAACTTCAAACTTCGTAAAGGCATGCCTATCGGTGTTCGCGTTACACTACGTAACGAAAACATGTACGAGTTTATGGAGCGTTTGGTTGCAGTTGCATTGCCACGTATCCGTGACTTCAAAGGTATCAACGATAAGTTTGATGGTCGCGGTAACTACACTCTAGGTATTACAGAGCAAATCATCTTCCCAGAGATTGACATCGACAAGATTTCAAAGATTTTGGGTATGGAGATTACATTTGTAACATCTGCAGCTACGGACGAAGAGGCTTATGCACTACTTCGTGAGTTTGGATTACCATTTAAAAACGCAAAAAAGCACTAGATCATGGCAAAAGAGTCAATGAAAGCACGCGAGGCTAAACGCCAAGCGCTTGTAGATAGATATGCCGCTAAACGCGCTGCTCTTAAAGAGGCAGGAGATTACGAAGGACTAGCAAAATTGCCACGTAACTCAAACCCTATACGTTTGCACAACCGTTGCCAACTTACAGGTCGCCCAAGAGGATATATGCGTCAATTCGGTATTAGCCGTATTCAATTCAGAGAAATGGTCTCTAATGGCCTAGTACCTGGAGTGAAGAAAGCTAGCTGGTAGAGAAAATACGAATCGTCAGTTGAAGTGTCGCTATGCTTCCAATATATAATAGTGGCATACTCAATCGACGATTCAGTATATATTTTTAATTAACCAATTAATAAAAAATTCCATGACAGATCCAATTTCGGATTTTCTAACGAGAATTAGAAATGCGGTGAAAGCCAACCACAAGGTGGTTGAAGCTCCCGCGTCAAAAATCAAACTAGAGATTGCAAAAATCTTGTTTGAGCAAGGCTATATCCTAGCCTACAAACTAGTAGAGGGCGAGAATGGCCACCCTACAATTAAACTTGCATTAAAGTACAATGCTCAACTTAAGTGCAGTGCTATCAAAGGCCTACGTCGCGTTAGCCGTCCAGGTTTGCGTCGTTACGCTGGTGCAACAGAGATGCCACGCGTACTTAACGGTCTAGGTATCGCTATCGTTTCTACATCGAAAGGTGTTATGACAGGCAAGCAGGCTACTGCTGCTAACGTCGGAGGCGAGGTATTGTGTTATGTTTATTAATCGATAAAGAGATATAAAATGTCACGAATAGGAAAATTGCCTGTAAACTTGCCAGCCGGAGTAACGGTAACAATATCTGAGGATAACGTGGTAAGCGTTAAAGGACCTCTTGGCAGCCTTTCACAAAAGGTTGATTCTGATCTTACAATCAAGATAGAGGGATCTGAGCTCGTTGTTGAGCGTCCAACAAACCAACCACGCCACCGCTCAATGCACGGTCTATACCGCTCATTGATCAACAATATGGTAGTTGGAGTTTCAAAAGGATACGAAATCAAACAAGAGCTAGTAGGTGTTGGATACAAAGCAGAGGTTAAAGGTCAGATTCTAGAAATGAGTCTTGGCTACTCTCACGATACATATATCATGCTTCCAGAGGAGGTTAAGGTAACAGCCGTAACTGAGAAAAAAGGAAACCCAATAGTAACACTTACCAGTGCAGATAAACAACTTGTAGGCCAGGTAGCAGCAAAGATTCGCTCATTGCGTAAACCTGAACCATACAAAGGAAAAGGTATTAAATTTGTTGGCGAGCAACTTCGTCGCAAAGCTGGTAAATCTGCAAACGCTAAATAGTAAAAACGTACAACTATGTCATTGAACAATATAGAAAGAAGATTGAGGATTAAAAGACGCGTGCGCAAAATCGTTAGCGGCACAGCAGTTAAACCTCGTATGTCTGTATTCAGAAGCAACAAACAGATTTCTGTACAGCTTATAGATGATATTCAGGGCGTTACTTTAGCGTCTGCATCATCAATGGATAAGGCTATTGTTGAACAATCAGCAGGTCTTACAAAGAAAGAGGTAGCAGCCCTAGTAGGTAAGCTAGCCGCAACAAACGCATTGGCAAAAGGAATCGAGTATGTGTCATTTGACCGTAACGGTTACCTTTACCACGGACGAGTACAAATGTTAGCCGACGCTGCCCGCGAAGGTGGTCTTAAATTCTAAAGATTATGGCAAACAGCAACGTAAAGAAAGTAAGAACAAGCGATCTAGAATTGAAAGATCGTCTTGTAAGCATACAGAGAGTTACCAAAGTTACTAAAGGTGGTAGAACATTCAGTTTCTCAGCTATCGTAGTAGTAGGTAACGAGAATGGTGTTGTAGGCTACGGTTTGGGTAAGGCCAGCGAGGTTGCCACAGCCATAGCTAAAGGTGTCGAAGATGCCAAAAAGAACCTAATTAAGATTCCAGTTCTACACGGAACAATTCCTCACAAACAAGAGGCGCGTTACAGCGGTTCTCTAGTGATGATACGTCCAGCCGCTCCTGGTACAGGAGTTATCGCTGGTGGTGCGATGCGTGCGGTTCTTGAGAGCGTTGGAGTTAAAAACGTTTTGGCAAAGAGTAAAGGTTCATCGAACCCACACAACCTTGTTAAAGCGACAATTAGTGCTCTAACCGAATTGCGTGACGCTTATACAGTAGCGCAGGTTCGTGGTATCGCAATGAATAAAGTGTTTAACGGATAAAAATTAGCGTTAATGGCAAAATTGAATATCACGCAGGTTAAAAGCCGTATCGGCGCAACTGAAAGACAAAAACTTAATCTTAGTGCACTAGGTTTGCGTAAAATCAACCAAACAGTGCAGCACGAGGATTCACCAATCATTCTAGGAATGCTAGCAAAGGTGAAACACCTAGTTAAGATTGAAGAGGTAAAATAGTATTAAGCTAATAATAGATTTAAGACGATGAATCTAAGCAATTTAAGTCCCGCAAAAGGGTCTACACATCACGAGAAGAGAATTGGACGCGGACAAGGTTCAGGCCACGGTGGTACATCAACACGTGGACACAAAGGAGCACAGTCACGTTCAGGTTACTCTCACAAGTTGGGTTTTGAGGGAGGTCAGATGCCACTTCAACGCCGTCTACCAAAATTTGGTTTCAAGAACCACAAACGCGTAGAGTACAAAGGTATAAACTTGTCAACACTAGAAGAGCTAGCAGTTAAAAACTCTTTGAGCGTTGTAACCGTAGATACACTTATTGAAGCAGGTTTTATTTCAAAAACTGCCAAGGTTAAAATTCTAGGTAACGGAACTCTTTCTGTTGCACTGGATGTAACTGCACACGCTTTCTCAAAAAGCGCAGTTGCAGCAATCGAGGCAGCACAGGGAAAAACCACAAAACTGTAATCTAAATGAAAAAACTAATCGAAACTATTAAGAATATTTACAAGATAGAGGAGTTGCGTAACCGCCTTCTTTATACTTGTGGCCTTATTCTTATATACAGGCTGGGTAGCTTTGTAGTGATACCAGGTATCAACCCAGAAGCACTATCAGCTCTAGAGTCACAGGTTAGTGGAAACGGATTGTTAGGCTTGCTAAACATCTTCTCAGGAGGAGCGTTTGGCAATGCCTCAATTTTTGCTCTAGGAATCATGCCTTACATTTCTGCATCTATCGTAATACAGTTGCTAGGAATGGTAGTGCCTCATTTCCAAAAGATGCAAAAAGAGGGAGAGAGCGGTCGCCGCAAGCTCAATCAATGGACACGTTATCTGACCATTATCGTATTGTTGCTTCAAGGTCCTGCTTATTTGACCAATCTAAATGCACAACTAATCCCAGAAGCATTTGTTATGGGAAATGGAATCTTGTTCCAAATTAGCGCAACTATCGTGCTAATCGCAGGAACAATGTTCGTTATGTGGTTAGGCGAAAAAATTACAGACAAAGGTATAGGCAACGGAGTATCACTTATCATCATGATCGGTATCATAGCACGTCTACCTCACGCATTGCTTGCAGAGGTTAACTCACGCTTTGCAGACCAAACAGGTGGACTAGTGATGTTGGTAGCAGAGCTTGTTGTATGGTTCTTGATTATCGGAGCGACTATCGCTTTGGTTCAGGCCGTACGTAAGATTCCTGCACAGTATGCAAAAAGAATCGTAGGTAATAAACAATATGGCGGTGTGCGTCAGTATATACCTTTGAAGATTAATGCAGCTGGCGTTATGCCAATCATCTTTGCTCAGGCACTTATGTTTGTGCCAATGTTCTTAGGTCGCTTCGAGTTTACACAATCGTTTGCGGCAGCGTTTGCGGATTATACTGGTTTCTGGTATAACTTCACATTCGGATTGTTGGTAATCATCTTTACGTATTTCTATACGGCGATTACCGTGAACCCCAACATGATGGCGGACGAGTTGAAACGCAACGGTGGATTTATCCCTGGCGTTAAACCTGGTTCGAAGACAGTCGAGTTCCTCGATACCATCATGACAAGAATCACCCTTCCAGGCTCAATCTTCTTGGCTTTGGTGGCAATTTTGCCTTCCTTCGCTATGAAACTAGGAGTTAATAGTCAATTTGCGTTGTTCTTTGGTGGAACATCACTATTGATTTTGGTCGGTGTCGTTCTTGACACTCTTCAGCAGATTGAAAGTTACCTTTTGTTGCGTCGTTATGACGGCCTTATGAAAACAGGTCGCCTACAAGGACGTAGTGGAATGTAATCTTACCAAGGAGTTAATCAATGATAAAATTAAAGAACAAAGAGGAGATAGAGATTCTTCGCGAGAATAATCTACTAGTGAGTGCCACTCTTGCAGAGGTTGGAAAAAACATCTGTGCAGGAATCACAACACTCGAACTCGATAGAATAGCAGAGGATTTTATACGTCGCAACGGTGCCATTCCAGGCTTCCTAGGATATGGAGGATTTCCAAACACGCTATGTATATCGGTTAATGAGCAAGTGGTTCACGGCATTCCATCGAATTACGTTCTTCAGGAAGGCGACATAGTTTCAGTAGACTGTGGCACAATTATGAGGGGGTTCTATGGTGATAGCGCGTACACATTTGGGGTAGGTGCAATCAGCCAAGAGAAAGCTGATCTCCTAAGAGTAACCGAGGAGGCTCTTCATAAAGGTGTCGAACAAGCAATCATAGGCCACCGTATCGGTGATGTATCTAGTGCTGTTCAGGAGCATTCTGAGAAACATGGCTTTTCAGTAGTCAGAGAGTTGGTAGGACACGGACTCGGAGCGAATATGCACGAAGATCCAGAAGTTCCAAATTACGGTGCACGAGGTCGAGGCCCCTTGATGAAAGAAGGCCTAGTAATCTGTATCGAACCGATGATCAACGCTGGTAAACGAGATGTTGTATTTGAAAATGATGGATGGACCGTTCGCACCCGCGACCGCAAGCCTTCAGCCCATTTCGAGTATGCAGTAGCAATTACCAAAGATGGTCCTGATATTTTATCAGATTTTACAATTATTAAACAAGCATTAAAAAATTAACTCTAATGGCTAAGCAAGCTGCTATTGAAAAGGACGGAACCATAATAGAAGCGTTGTCAAATGCTATGTTTCGCGTAGAACTAGACAACGGACACGTTATAACCGCCCATATTTCGGGAAAGATGCGAATGCACTACATTAAAATTCTTCCCGGAGATAAGGTAAAAGTCGAGATGTCACCTTATGATTTGAGTAAGGGACGCATCTCATTCAGGTACAAATAACTTTAAAGCAAGTTACAATGAAAGTACGAGTATCACTTAAGAAACGAAGTGAAGATTGCAAAATCGTAAGACGCAAAGGCCGTCTTTACGTTATATGCAAAAAGAATCCAAAGTTAAAAATGCGCCAAGGGTAATTAAAAAAATTAGAAATTTATGGCACGTATAGTCGGAGTAGATTTACCGAAAAACAAAAGGGGCGAGATAGGTTTGACCTATATCTACGGTATTGGTCGCAATACAGCCCGCGAGATATTGAACCACGCAGGTGTTGATTATGACACTAAAGTACAGGATTGGACAGACGCTCAAATCGCAGCTATCCGTAGCACAATAGCCGATCAAGGTTATAAAGTTGAAGGAGAGCTTCGTTCAGTAGTTCAGCTAAATATCAAACGATTGATGGACATTGGTTGTTACCGAGGAATCCGTCACCGTATTGGACTACCAGTTCGCGGACAGAGCACAAAGAATAATGCCCGTACACGCAAAGGTCGCAAGAAGACCGTTGCAAACAAAAAGAAAGCAACTAAGTAATTTGAATGAATTATGGCAAAAAAGAGCGGAACAGTTAAAAAGAGAGTTGTTAAGGTGGAAGCCCTTGGAATGGCCCACGTACACTCTACTTTCAACAACGTTATCATAACTCTTACAAACGGCAACGGCGAGGTAATCAGCTGGAGCTCGGCAGGTAAGATGGGCTTTAGAGGCTCAAAAAAGAACACTCCTTATGCAGCGCAAACAGCAGCACAAGACTGTGCAAAAGTTGCTTACGACTTGGGTCTGCGCAAGGTTAAAGTATATGTAAAAGGTCCTGGTTCAGGTCGCGAGTCAGCAATCAGAACCATCCACGGTGCAGGTATCGAGGTTATCGAGATCATCGATGTTACTCCACTACCACACAACGGATGTCGTCCTCCTAACCGTCGTAGAGTCTAATTTTTAGGCCCTTAACGTCAAAAGGACACCAGAACACTATTTCTAATACATTTAAGAAAAAAACAAAATGGGAAGATATATAGGACCAAAAACCAAAATCGCAAGAAGATTTGGTGAGGCTATTTTCGGTACGGATACCTCTTTCGATAAAAAGAACTATCCTCCAGGCCAACACGGCATGGCTCGCAAACGCAAAAAAGTTTCTGAGTATGGCGTACAGCTAAATGAAAAACAAAAAGCCAAAATGATCTACGGTGTGCAGGAGAAACAATTCCGCCGCACATTCGAGGAGGCAGCCCGCGTAGGTGGTATCA
>JAWXTS010000074.1:0-8003 GCA_044433305.1 Rikenellaceae bacterium
TGATAACGTGAGAATGCTCTCTGACTATCGTCTCGTGCATATACTCCTCGTTGACGGTCGATGGGGATTCTACCTCTTGAAGGTGCTCAAGAACGTGACTCTCAGACACCACCTCTATAAGTTCGGCCTCGCTACGACGCAACGACACCTCGTAAGACATAATCTTATATTTTATAGGGTCTTTGAGTGGAGCATTTAGCAGCACCTCAACCTTATGACCTTTAACAAATCCCATCTCCATTATGCGACGGCGGAATCCACCATGTCCCATAACTTTGATTATTGTTGCAGACTCACCTGTCTGCAAATCAGATAATCGCATAGTTTATTTAATTTTGCACAAAGGTATAAATTTATACTCCAAGAATCAATACCTACAAATGGGGATAAAACATACTAAATAAGCAAAAAGTCCGACCTTGTTTCCATGGTCAGACCTTCTACTCTGCCTTTAAGCACCTTATTGCCTAGCTTCTAAGCTCTTGGCATATAGGTTTTCTATGATACCATCCGAGAGTCCCACAGCGGGAACATATATATGGTCGGCATGAATGGTGTTTGCTATATTAAGGAATATCTCTGCCGCAGGAACAATAACGTCAGAGCGGTCTTTCTTAAGGTCATACTGCTCGCGCCTTTGCTTAATGCTCAACGGCCTAAGCTCATCATAAAGCCCTCTGAGAGCATCAACAGATAGGCACTGATCGTCGTTAGCACCCCCCATACGATAAAGCTTATTTATATTTCCTCCAGAGCCTATGATATTAACATGACCCAAGCCCTTAGTAACTTGTCCAAGTTCAGACTCCAGCTCGCCCCATATAGTATCGCTGATACTGCCACCCAGAATACGTATGGTTCCTATGTTGTAGGATTTTGAATACAGAAGCTCGCCCTTGCTAAGCAAGTTAACCTCGGTGCTACCACCTCCAACATCCACATACATATAACTGTTGTTACCCTCATCTAGCCCACTAACATGGTTGTTATATATTATACGTGCCTCTTCTTGACCGTCTATAACTTCAATCTTTATGTCGGTAGACTTTTCTATCTTCTTGATTATGGCATCACCATTAGTGGCATCACGCATAGCTGAGGTTGCACAAGCCCTATAATCTGCTACATCATATATCTTCATCAAGTTATTAAACACCTTCATAAGGCGTTTCAACTTATCAGCTTTTTTTTCAGACACCTCGCCGCTAGAGAATACATCAAAGCCTAGGCGCAAGGGTACACGCAACAGTATTTGTTTTTTAAATCGCCCACCCTCGACACTCTTTATCAGCAGCCTTGCAGCATTAGAGCCTATGTCTATGGCGGCATAGTTAACTTCCTCGTCGTTATTTTTCATTTATTTTGTTCTAAATAGTATTTGTATAGTTCTTCTTGAGAACGGAAAGGCTCATTATCTTTTGTCGTCCAAGGCAAGTTTTTACCCGTGCCATCAACAATGCGCCCTTGCAATGTGTCGCTAAGACCAAAGTCGAGAACACGACGCAAATCGTCTTTTATATCTTCATCATAGATAGGTACCACAACCTCTATGCGGTTATCTAGATTTCGAGGCATCCAGTCGGCCGATCCGATAAATAGTTTCTCGTCTCCACCGTTAGCAAACAAGAATATGCGAGAATGTTCCAAATAGCGGTCGATAATGCCGTTTATGTGTATGGTAGAGCTAACGCCATGTATGCCTGTAACCAACGAGCAGTTGCCGCGAACGATAAGATCTATGTCAACACCATAAGACGATGCCTCATATAGTTTTTCGACCATCACAGGGTCGGTAATATGGTTAGTCTTGATTTTGATATAAGCAGGCTTACCCTCTTTTTTATTTTTTATTTCGTTATTTATCAGTCGTATAAACTTCTGCTTCATCTCATTAGGAGACACCAAAAGCTCGCTATAACGTATTGGGGTATAAGGTCTCTCGATAAAATCGAACACCGAGGCCACATTACGAACGATATTGCGGTCGGCCGTCATAAGCATATAGTCGGTATACATAAGTGCATTGCCCTCGTGGAAGTTACCTGTGCTGACACAAGCCAAATCGTTACCAATACGAGTCTGTATATAGGTTATCTTAGAGTGCACCTTAAGGCCCTCGACACCAAAGATTACATGTATACCTGCATCCTGCATCTTCTTAGACCAGTAGATGTTAGACTCCTCGTCAAAGCGAGCAAGAAGCTCGATAACCACCGTAACCTTCTTGCCATTGCGTGCAGCATTGATAAGAGCCTTTACGACCTTAGAATTTTTGGCCAAACGATAGAGAGTGGCCTTGATAACGCGCACCTCTTTGTGTATGGCAGCCTCCTTGAGAAGATAGATATAAGAGTCAAAGTGATGGTATGGAACATGAATAAACCTATCTTTTTGGCGTACAAGTTCTATGAAGCTAATATCTCCCTTGAACTCATTCTTCACGATAGGCTCCCAGTTTGGGTACTTAAGGTCCATGCGTCCACAATCAGGGAAACTCATAAGGTCCTTATTGTTGTGGTAGCGACCTCCGGGCTGCACTGTGTCCAGACCTCCAAGATTCAGCTTTGCCATAACGCGCTTAAGCAAATCTTTAGGCATCTTTGAGTCACACACAACACGCAAAGGCTCACCCTTACGGCGACTCTTAACGCCCTTAGATATTTTCTGGAGAGTACCCTTACGCAAATCGTTATCTATCTCCATCTCAGCATCTTTGGTGAACTTCAGAGCATAAGCCTCGAAGTGCTTGTAGCCCATACCCAAAAACACAAGAGGCAGACAATAGCGCACAACATCGTCCATGTATATGATATAGTTCTTGCCATCCTTGTCGGGCAGGCGCAAGAAGCGGCCGACCTCAGAAACTGGCAATTCTAGTATAGCATATTCGGCAGGAGCTTGGGCTCTCTTGCGCATTTTGATTGCTAGGTAGATGTTCTCGTCTTTTTCGTTACCATACCACCTTAGCGCAGACAGCCATATAGGGCTCAGCACGCTACTCAGGCGTTGGTGATAGAAGTTATATATATACTCCTTCTGAGAAGAATCAAGGTTCTGCTCATTGATAATACATATATTCGCTTGTTCTAATTCGGCATTGACACTCTTAAGTGCAGACTCGTACTCCTTAGAGTATTTTTTATGTAGCTTATTAATCTGCGCTAGAATCTGTATCGCAGTGTCTCTTTCAGACGGAAGTGCACGCTCGTCATACTCGGCAACTCGGCTCTGACTGGCCACACGAACCCTAAAAAACTCATCCAGATTATTGGAGTATATACCCAAGAATGATAGTTTCTCAAGCAGGGGCACATTATCTTTCATAGCCTCTTGTAGGATACGGCGATTGAAATACAACCAACTAATGTCTCTAGGCAGAAAATACTTATCTTTACTACGTTTCTTATCCATAATATTTATTTTTTGCGTAAAGTTATCTATGAGTTATTACATTGTTATGACAAGATACATATAATCATTGTCCTTTCCAGCAAAAAGTTAGCAAATAATTATCCGTAGCCATCAAATTGCTACTTATTTAACTTTTCGTTCTGCAAAGGTACGTATAAAATATCTACCTTTGCAAGAAAATAAAAGGTTTATGCATCAGTCTTTATCTGTACTGTTTTTAATTATATATGTAGCTTTTGTAATTTATACAGGAATACGAAATAGCAACTCTCGAAATACCAGCGACTACTTCCTTGCCTCGCGCAGCCTTCCTGCGTGGCTATTGTCCATAACCTTCATAGCCTCGTGGTGGGGCGGAGGCTCAGCCATAGATCTTGTGGACATAGCTTTCAATGATGGCTTGGCTTCGTTTTGGATATATGGCGTGCCTGTGCTTGTGGCTACACTAGTGATGTTTTTGCTTGCAGGCAAGATACGTGGTGCTAACACCATTAGTCAGAGCGAAATAATAGTCAAACGTTACAACCAAACCGCGGGCAAGCTGCTAACTCTCTTCATACTTATCTTCATGAGCTTAAGTGCAGCAGTTCAGGTGGTTGTCATAGGTCACTTCTTCGAGTCTTCCTTTGATATATCCTACACTCTGGGGGCCGTGCTAGGCAGCTCGATAGTTCTGATTTACTCCATGTTTGGAGGATTCAAGGGCGTGGTGCTGACCGACTTACTGCAATTTGTATTCTTCTTGGCGGGGGGCATAATTCTATTCTTCTATGCCTACTATCTATCAGACGGATTTGAGGCCATTGAGGCACACGCACAGTCTTCTGGCAACCACGACTACACCACGTTCTGGAAACATGCACCCGACTACTTTGTCTATATCTTCACCTTTGGCACTTCGTGGGCCGTTCAGGCCAATGTGTGGCAACGAATATCGGCAGCCAAGAACAGCAACAGCGCGCGCAAGATGATGGCCATAAGCTTCTTTGCTTTTATACCTCTGTATCTTATGGTGAGTCTAACGGGCATGTTCAGCTCTGTGATTTTTGATTCCGTACCCAAGGGCGGCATCGTGGCCAAGATGATAACAATGATAGACATACCTCTGCTTAGCGCGCTAATCTTCGTGGGTCTATGCTCGGCAATAATGTCCACAATGGACTCACTGCTCAACACTGGTGCACTATCTCTCACAGTAGACATATATCAGAAACACATAAACCCCAAGGCCTCACCCGAAAAAACAGTCACGGTGGCACGATTCTCTACCCTACTAGTATTTATGGTGGCATTACTCATAGGCGTTCGCATAGAGTCGGTGCTCAGCATATCGTGGATTGGAGCCGACTTTATAACAACGGGGGCCTTTGTTCCTCTTATTGGAGGCTTCTTCTGGAAGCGAGCCACAGCCCGCGCCGCCGTAGCGTCAATGATATTTGGACTGCTGTTCTCTAGCTACAACATGCTTATAGCCCTTGGCATAGAGCTGCCTGCACCATGGCAGATAGCCTCAGCAGAGCAAGCCTTAACGGGAATGGGTATATCTCTAATACTATTTATCGGCTTAAGCCTAGCTGATAAGAAGCCACAAAAATAGGCCTGATAAATAAATATCAGACCTACAATATTTTTTTTCGTAAAGAGTTATGCTCTACTCAAAGCTCACTGTTGGTGCAACCTCGCTACCCTCGTTAGCCTCGAAGTAGCTCTCTTGGTCGAAGCCAAACATAGAAGCTAGCATATTACGTGGGAACATCTTTATAGAGGTGTTATAAACGCGTACAGCCTCGTTGAAGTTTCTACGCTCGACAGCAATTCTATTCTCTGTACCCTCTAGTTGAACCTGCAAGTCACGGAAGTTCTCGTTTGCTTTCAAATCTGGGTAAGCCTCGCTGATAGCCATAAGGCGACTAAGAGCTGATGACAACTCGCCCTGAGCCTGAGAATATCTAGCCAAGGTCTGCTCATTAACGTTATCAAAGTTAACCTGCACCTGAGTGGCCTTTGCGCGCGCCTCGACAACCTGAGTAAGCGTCTCGCTCTCGTGCGCTGCATATCCCTTAACAACATTCACAAGGTTAGGAATCAAATCAGCACGACGCTGATACTGGTTTTCGACATTGCTCCACTGAGAGCTTACGTTCTCCCTTGAGACAGTCATGGTGTTGTAGCCGCCTTTGACCCACGAGTAGCAGCCCAAAACAACAACAGCTATAACCACCAAAGTTATAATTGTACTTTTCTTCATCTTCGTATAAATTTAAATTTATTATTCTCGTTTCTTAATCGTTATACCGTTGAACTGCAAACCATTGCTCTTCTTGCCTTTATAATCTGAAGGCTTGTTCCAATAGATGCGGCCATAGTCAAAGTAGTAGCCTTTGATTTTACCCTGAGGCTCTAACAGACCTATAAACTCTACATTGCGCGATACAACCAAACGCTTGTTGACCAACCAGTTTTTAGTAGAATACAAATCCAGAGGATGTGAGAAATGGAGCACATGCCATGGTGACGACTCGGTCAAACCTGTTCCCGACGACTCGATAGTCTCAAGCACCATATTCAGGCGATAAGCATTGATACGCTCGTTTATGGTATCGCCCAACATGCCATAGGCATAAGTCAGAAAGTTTAGCGTACTAGGGTTGAATGGCTCACTACGCATAACCTCGTTAGCATTGGCTATGATATTTCGATAATCTGTTTCCGTAGGATTAGGGTTGGCCTCAAGTATCATCAAGATTCTATCTGAGGCAGGCACTGCTTGCAAAGGCTGGTAAGTCGGCCTAAAAGCATAGCCGTAGTAGAGGTGACGAAAGTCCTCAAGAGTAAGGTTCATATCGCCATTTGTATAGCGCATAAACAAGGCAGGGTAATAGTAAGGACTCGCAGGATTCATCGTAGCCTCACGTATAGCCTCATTATCTGGTGCTTGTGGATATGTCTGGTATTGCGCTGATGATGGTTGCACAAAAAGAACCAAGGCGCACACCAAAGATGCTAGTGCCAATATTTGCTTTCTCATAACTTTCTAGTTTTTTTTACTTTAGTAACACCAAAATGGTGCCATCAAATTCTAAAGTAATACAACGACAAAAGTAATCAAATATTATTAATTTCAAATACAGCCTACTAGCCTATAAGTTGAGTCAACTTATTTTTCAGAGATTCTGAACCACAAACAAGAGGCAGACGAACCACGCTAGAACACTTGCCCATAATCTCCAACGCCATCTTAACGCCCACAGGGTTGCCCTCGCAGAACAACGCCTCAACAGCTTCTATCAGCTCTAGGTGAGTCTTTGAAGCAGCAGCCATATTAGAGGCGGCGGCATCACGTATCATAGTGCTAAACTCCTTTGCAAAAGCGTTGGCAGCAACAGAGATAACACCATCAGCTCCCATAGAAACGGCATACATAGCCGTAGCATCATCACCCGAGTACACCATAAAGCCCTCAGGTCTATCTCTAAGGATGTAAGACATCTGAGTCATATCAGCCGAAGCTTCCTTGATGCCCATGATATTCTCGAAATCACAAGCCAAGCGTAGCGTGGTCTGTGCAGTCATATTAACTCCAGTGCGCGAAGGGACATTATATAGGATTATAGGTAGTGGCGAGGCCTCAGACAGAGCTTTATAATGCTGGTAAAGACCTTCTTGCGATGGTTTATTGTAATAAGGAGTAACCGACAAGATTGCATCTATGCCATTAGTGTCAAGCTCCATAAGTTCCTCTACCACCTTGGCTGTGTTGTTATCTCCAAGACCAAGCACGATAGGTACTCTGGATGCTGTTTGTTTTATGATACATTGCTGAACGGCATGCTTCTCTTGCTTTGTCATTGTTGCGCTCTCGGCCGTGGTGCCCAGAGCAACTATATATTCTACACCAGAGTCTATGACATAATCAACTAGAGACTCTAACGACACGAAATCTATCTCACCTTTTTGGTCAAATGGAGTAACAAGGGCCACTCCTGTGCCAACAATATTATTAACTTTCATAATCAGTTACTATTCTTAAAGTAGCACAAATGTATAGTTTTTTATTAGAATAGTTTTCCATCAACCCACTTATTTGACTCTGGCTCACTTTTTTTATCATCTTCGACAGCAGTTGTTAATTCTTGGTCAACCATAACCGTATCCTGAGCTATCATCTGCTCAAACTGCTCTTCAGAAATAATCTCAACGCCAAGTTTATTTGCCTTCTCTAGTTTTGCGGGACCAATGTTTGCACCTGCAAGCAAGTAGTCCGTAGCCTTACTCACCGAAGATACATTCTTGCCCGAATGTCTCTCTATGAGTAGTTTAAGCTCATCGCGTGAGTGACGCTCAAAAGTCCCCGAAATGACTATCTTCTTGCCCTCTAGCGACTGCGAAAGCTCGTGCGAGCCTTCGAGTTCAAAGCTAAGACCATAGCCAGCGAGCTTGTCTAACAAAGCCTTGTTATCACTATCGGCAAAGAACTCGGTTATGGCAACAGCTATTATCCCTCCAACCTCGTTAGCCTCAGACAGCTCCTCAACGCTTGCTACCGACAGAGCCTCCATGGTCTTGAAGTGACGGGCAAGGAAAATCTGAAA
>JAWXTS010000075.1:0-7996 GCA_044433305.1 Rikenellaceae bacterium
AAGCTACTATATGGCTTACCCGAAGCCATAGACACCTCTAAGGCTCGCAATACACGCTGTTTGTTAGCCAAATCGGCAGTCTGACAATACTGAGGGTCAAGGCCCTTAAGCTCATCAACAAGGCTCTCTAAACCAGAGGTCTCAAGCCTTGCAGCAAGGCTCTCTCGTATCGCGACATCGGATGGCATCTGATCCATACCATTACACACGGCATCAATATAAAGCCCTGAGCCGCCAGTCATAATTACAACAGAGTGTTTTTCAAACAGCTTATCAAGCAATGCTATGGCGTCGTGCTCATACTTACCACACGAGTAGTCGTCTGTAAGTGAGCGTGTTGCAATAAAATGATGGGGAGCCAGAGCAAGTTCTTCTGCTGTCGGGGCTGCCGTGCCTATTGGAATTTCGTGATAGAACTGTCGTGAGTCGCACGAGAGTATCTCGGTAGAAAATTTACGTGCAAGTTCCACGCTGACAGCGGTTTTACCTGTTGCTGTCGCGCCCAAAACCACTACAAGAATTTTCTTCTGATTGAGGTTCATGCTACCCTACTCGTCTTGGTCATAACCATCATCACCACCATAGCCACCATAGTCCTCCATGGCATCATCGAAGATGGAACCGCCACCAGAGAAGTCAGGCTCAAACTGATCTGGAGCCTCACCCTCGCTAGCTGTTATGCGTGGATAGGCAGCATCTGATTCTTCCTCTGTGATGCCCACAACCTGCAAAAACAAACCGCGTTCTTCGAGCATGTCGAACATATATATAAGCTTGTGGCCTACACTAGATAGTAGAGCAGAGAGCTTAACCTCGCTCATACTGGCCTGCTCGGGGTCCATCTTCTCAGAAGCAAACTCTTGAAGTGGCGTCCATAGTTCGTCGGCAGCATAGAACGAGCATATCTCGCTGGTATCATAGTCCATGTCCTTGCAAATGAATTGATGCAAGTCAAGCAGTGTGTTGTCATCACTTATCTGGTAGTCGCGCACGAAGAGGTCGTTCTCGTCACACAACATTCTTAATTCAAGTATCTTGTACATAATCGTATTGTTTTATAATTCAAAGGTAGTAAACACATTTAGAAATACAAAATTGGCAACTAATTTATTACTATATTCTAGACAGAAACTCTACAACGTCTATGCCATCGGCAAAATCTGTCACCTCGGGTCTCTGCGCCCTGCCAAAGCTGCACCCACAGGCATGTATATCCATGTTGCTCACAACGCACTGAATCTTGTTCTCGTTATCAGAAAGAAACTTCTCAACGCTGCTTATATCATCATAGCGCACATATTTAAGCTCTGCAATATAATTTGAGGGGGCGCAACCCTCACTCATAATAAAGCCATCGCAATCTACCACCTGCACACCCTCCATAAATCGTAATGCTCTGACTGCTCGGCTGTTATTAATAAAGCCCGTGTGTTCTTTTATCTGCTTAGTACCTAGGGCTGAGAGTTTGGAAATATCATATTCTTGTGGCACAAAAACCATACTTACATTGCGGCAGCCTAGGCCAAAGTAGCGAAACAGATCATCAGATAGGCCCTCCAAATCTTCTTGCGTCTCATTACCGTCCAACACTGCAACGCTAAAACGCGAGGTGCGGGCAATAGTCTCAGCGACATTATATCGAGAACGATAAATCTCTGCTGCGGCATCGCTACCCGAGAATATAAGCGCGTCGCAACTATCTAGCTGCCCTAGAGTGTATATAGGCAATGAGCTGTCTATCTCCATCAGGGTGTCTATAACAAACTGCATCAGCACTTTGTCTTTGCTCGACAGTTTAACAAAACATCTATGTCCGCAAGATAGCACACACACCATATCATACAAACCTGCAAATGGGATATTGCCCGCCATAACCAAACACACATCACGGGATGGGTTTGTGATTTTGTGACGAGACAACAGTGCCGTAAGCTCGCTCCTATCTAGCAGCGTAGTTCTTAGCACGTTAATTGCATACTCTATATCATCGCTGGTAAACCACTCATTCTCAAGGCACGCTTTGGCAATAAGGTCTGAGCCAATAAGCCCCTGCAATCTATCCCCCAAAAGTACAAATGGTTCTATCTTATATTCTCTATTCATACAGGCAAAATTACAACAAATTTCTTCTTTTGCGTTGGTATTGGTAATAAGTTAAAAAAAATTATTACATTTGTGGTGTAGAATTATAAACACTCCTTAATAGATTGTCATGCCTGATAATCTTCTTTCCCATTTTTTAGACACAATATAAACAACATATATGCAAGAGAGTACTGCATTGAAAAGCAAAAGTTTGCCCGAACTACGTGAGATGGGCAAAGCACTAGGCATAAAGGGTGCCATGAAAAAAGACGAGCTTATAGCACGTATCATCGAGAAAAGCTCGGATTCTTCAAATCCTCAGCAGAATACAGAGGTTCAAGATGCACCAAAAAAACGTGGTCGCAAACCTAAATCCGCAGTAGAAGCTGCTGCACAGAACCTTACCCCTAGCTCAGTAGAGCCTACATCCGCCCCAGAGCAAAAAGCAGCAGAAGCGTCGGCAGCACCTCAAGCAGAGCAGCCTCGCAGAGGACGTCGTCCACGCCTAGCAGCAGAGCAGCAGAGCGCGCAAGTGGGCACTGAGGAAAAAGCTGAAACCACAGAGGCTCTTTCGTCAACGGATAATACAGAGCAAGCGAACAACACTCGCAGAAATCAAAATAAAGGCAACAACAAGTTCACTAAGAACAATAGAAATCGCCAGAACAACTACGAGCGAGCTGAGGCCAACGACAAACAAGCCTCAACAAGCCAAGCTCCAGAGAACACCGAGAGCCAAGGCGAGAAACAAATCGACAAACAAGATAGAAGAAACAACAATCAAGACAGAACTCAACAAAGACGTGAGCCTAAGCGCGAACCTCGCGATGAGTTCACTGGAATGATACAAGGTATAGGCGTATTGGAAATCATGCCTGACGGATTTGGTTTCCTTCGCTCTGCCGACTACAACTACCTTAACTCTCCAGACGATATTTATGTTTCGCCCTACCAAATCAAGTCTCACGGACTTAAACCTGGCGACACAGTTATGGGAACTATACGCCCTCCAAAAGAAGGCGAGAAGTACTTCCCTCTGGTAAAAATCAACCTTATAAACGGACTTAGCCCAGAGGATATTCGCGACCGCATGCCTTTCGAGTTCTTGACACCACTATTCCCTAGTGAGAAGTTCAACCTTACAGGCAAGGGACACAACAACATGTCTAGCCGCGTTATAGACTTGTTTTCTCCTATCGGCAAGGGTCAACGTGGACTTATCGTTGCCCAGCCAAAGACAGGTAAAACCATGTTGCTTCAGAGTGTGGCCAACGCCATTGCCGACAATCACCCTGAGGTATATCTTATCGTTTTGCTTATCGATGAGCGTCCAGAGGAGGTTACCGAAATGGCACGCAACGTTAAGGCCGAGGTCATAGCCTCAACCTTTGATGAGCAGGCATCACGCCACGTGAAAGTCGCAGAGATGGTGCTTGAGAAAGCCAAGCGTATGGTCGAGAGTGGCCACGATGTGGTTATCTTGCTTGACTCTATCACGCGTCTTGCTCGCGCCTACAATACCGTGCAACCAGCTTCGGGCAAGGTGCTATCTGGTGGTGTTGACGCCAACGCACTACACAAACCAAAACGCTTCTTTGGTGCAGCCCGCAACACAGAGGAAAAAGGCTCACTTACTATCATAGCTACGGCACTAACCGAGACAGGCTCTAAGATGGATGAGGTTATCTTCGAGGAGTTCAAGGGTACTGGTAACATGGAGCTTCAGCTAGACCGCAAAATCTCTAACAAGCGTATCTACCCTGCTGTTGATATTATATCTTCGGGCACACGTCGTGAGGACTTGCTTTTGGATGCAGCTACGCTTCAGAAAACATGGATTATACGCCGCCACCTTGCAGACATGAACCTTGTAGAGGCCATAGAAGAAATGAGAAAACACATGGAGAATACACGTTCTAATGAAGAACTACTAGTATCCATGAACAACTAATAGAGCACAGATTATGGAAACTAAACTTGCGGCATTTGAGCGACTGCTCGAAGTTATGGACACGCTACGTGTGGAGTGCCCTTGGGACAGAAAACAAACTTTTGAGTCGCTGCGCAACAACACCGTAGAAGAAACCTTTGAGCTTATAGATGCTCTTAACAATAATGATTTGGCCAATATCAAAGAGGAGCTGGGCGATTTGCTACTACACATTGTATTCTACTCTAAGATAGCAGAAGAACAGCAGGCCTTCAATATTGCAGATGTATCAAACGCCATTGCCGACAAGTTGATATTCCGCCACCCTCATGTTTTTGGCGGAGACAAAGCCGAAAATGAGGAGCAAGTAACAAAGAAATGGGAGGAGCTGAAGCTCGAAGAGAAGAAGAAAAAGAACCAGAAGCTAAGCGTTCTTTCGGGTGTGCCTCGCTCTCTGCCTGCCATGATTAAGGCTTATAGAATAGGTCATAAAGCTGCTTCGGCAGGATATGACTGGAAGAACAAGAGCGATGTATGGACCAAGGTCGAAGAGGAATACAAGGAGCTTCACCAAGGCATAGACAACAACGACAGAGCCAATACGGAAGAAGAGTTTGGCGATTTGTTCTTTGCCCTGATAAATGCAGCTCGCCTATATGATGTAGACCCTGAGGCCGCACTACAAAAATGCAACAACAAGTTCATCCGCCGCTTTAGCCATATCGAAGACAGAGCACATGAGTCTAACCGCGAGCTTAAGGACATGACCCTAGAACAGATGGAAGAATACTGGCAAGAGGCCAAGGTTAAGGAGAAACAAGATAAACAACAATAGAGATGGCAGTAATTAGAGAACTAAGAGGATTTACGCCCAAAATTGGAGACAACTGTTTTCTGGCCGAAACATCAGCCATAATAGGTGATGTGACCATGGGTAATGATTGTAGTATATGGTATAGTGCAGTGCTTAGGGGTGATGTCAACACTATTATCCTAGGCGATAGAGTAAACGTTCAGGACTGTGCCGTTATACACACACTATACAAGAAGTCTATCACCGAGATAGGCAACGACGTATCCATAGGCCATAACGCCACCATCCACGGTGCCAAAATCGAAGACAAGGTCCTTATTGGCATGGGCTCTACGATTCTGGATAATGCCGTTATAGGCACGGGCAGCATTATAGCCGCGGGAGCACTGGTACTATCAGGCACCAAGGTAGAACCCAATAGCTTGTATGCTGGAGTCCCTGCGCGCAAGGTTAAGGACGTATCAGCTGAGCAGGTCAAAAGCATAATAGAAGGCACAGCGACCAACTATGTTATGTACGCCGATTGGTATAAGTAAATTTTATCTATGCAAGTTATAATAATTGAAGACGAGACAGCAGCAGCTGGCAACTTACAGCACATAATTAAACAGCTAGACCCAAGCATAGAGATTCTGGGTGTACTGGAGTCTGTAAGGCAGGCTGTGGCGTGGTTTGAGAACAACCCTGCCCCAGAGCTTGTCTTTATGGATATACATCTTGCAGATGCCGATGCTTTCAAGATTTTTGATAGAACAGAGGTTCCCTCACCCGTGATATTCACTACGGCCTATGACCAATATGCCCTAGATGCCTTCAAGGTAAACAGCATAGACTATGTTCTTAAGCCAATAAAAAAGAGCGATATAGAACGCGCCATAAACAAGTTCAAACACCTCACCTCTCTCGAAACCTCAGAGTATGTATCTAAGGTAAATAGCGTAAGCAAGCCCCAACAATCGGCCTTCTTGATACCCGTGCGAGAAAGACTAGTACCTCTACGAGTAGAGGAAGTAGCATTCTTTTATAGCACCAACGAGCAGGTCCGTGCCTACACTCTGGAGTCTAGAGACTACCCCATAGACAAGTCGCTGGACGCGCTATCAAAGCTTATCCCTGAGGGGAATTTCTTTAGAGTCAACCGTCAATTCATCATCCACAAAAAAACCATTCAAGACATTGTTATATGGCCTGGCAACAGGCTTGCCATTAAAGCGTCAGTACCATCTCCAGAGCAAATCATAGTCAGTAAAGCTCGTGTTGCCGAGTTCAAACGCTGGTTCAAATCCTAGAGATAAGACGATAAATTCCCGTTCACGGCCCGAAAATTCTGTTTCAACTGGTAAATTAAACATATTGTATATAATTTTATTTTCTTTGTATTAATTAGCGTTGACTGGTGTGATATAACAAAATTTTATATTTACTGACCAAGCCATTAAGCAAGTTTATAAAATTAAAAAACCATATATGAGAAGTAGATTACAGATTTTTTTGATGCTTATTATAGCATGCCTTGTGTTCAATAGTAGAACGCAGGCCCAAACACAAACTAGACTAAGCATTCAGGTTGTTGATACAACCAGCCTAGAGCCAGTGCTTGGAGCCATGGTCGAACTTGTCGCCAAGGACTCTACAAAAATCAGAACCCGTTATACATCTACCGACTACAAGGGTAGCGCGGCCTTTGGTTCGGTGGAGCTTGGAGAATATTTTCTTAGAACATCACTTATCGGTTATGTAACCAAACAAGTGCCGTTGAACATTGACAAAAACCCTTTCGGCATGGTGGTGGTTGACCTTGTTGTCAATGCCCACGACATAGAGCAGATAAACTTCTCGGCTCACTCAATGCGTACCTCTCAGATGGGTGACACATTGGCATATAATGCTGAGGCCTTTAAAGTTTCACGTGATGCCGATGCAGAGGACCTACTAGCCAAGATGCCAGGTATTAGTGTTACCGATGGCGTTGTAGAGGCTCAGGGCGAGCAGGTGCAGAAAGTACTTGTCGATGGACGCGAGCTATTTGGTGACGACGTTACATCGGCCATTCGAAACATCCCTGCCGAGGCAATCAAGAGCGTTGAGGTTTTTGACAAGAAGAGCGACGAGGCCGAGTTCTCGGGCGTTGACGATGGCGAAGACTATAAAGCCATCAACTTTGTTACCAAGCCCGGCATGAGCAATGGTACCTTCGGAAAAATCTCTGGCTCCTATGTTCCAGACGACAGATACAGCCTAGGCGCAAGCATAAACTCATTTAGAGGTGAGCGCAAAATATCGCTTACCGCAACAAGCAATAACATCAACCAACAGAGCTTCTCTATTGATGACATCCTAGGTTCGGTAGGTAGCAGTGGTGGTATGAGCAGCGGCAAAGACAGTAAGGGTGGAGCATCGTCTTACATGACATCAAGCCAATCAGGCGTATCTACTAGCAACTACTTCAGTCTTAACTACTCTGAGAAATACTCTGAGAAAGTTAGTGCCACAGCAGGATATTCTTTCAACGGCACCGACAACTACCTAGACCAATATAGCGAGCGCATATATACAGTTAATGCTGACTCTCTACAAAACTATGACAGCCAGTATTACAGCAATTCGGACAACTATAACCACCGATTCAACGGCATGTTTGAGTGGAGCATGAATGCAAATAACTCGCTGATGTTCCGTCCTAACATATCTATCCAAGATTATACTTCTTCGACTAGCACCCTTGCCGACAACTACATTGTTACCTCAACAGAGACCATCGAGCAGAGCACTTACGAGGACGCATCCTCACAAGATAAGTTTGGTTATAACATGAGTGGTTCTTTGGTTTATCGCCACAAGTTCAACGACTCTGGCCGCAGCCTTAACCTTTCTGCTAATGGACGTATATCTGACAGTGACAATGACCAGCTGAGCGATTCATACACAAAATACATGACCGCAGACACAGAAGAAGAGACAAACCAAGAAACTATCAGCAAGTCTGCTAGCCATTCTTTTACGGGCAAAGTATCGTACATGGAGCCTCTAGGAGAGTACACTCACATTATCGCAAACTATGAATATGACAACAGTTACTCGGATACAGACAAGCGTGCTTATATGTACAACCCTCTAACGGGCGGATATGATGACTTCAGTGCTTCGCTTTCTAACACTTACCAGAG
>JAWXTS010000076.1:0-7902 GCA_044433305.1 Rikenellaceae bacterium
GCGCCAGCTGTATTTAGAGTATACTTTACCTACTACGGGTGCGTGGTATTCACCTAAATCTTTTATTAAGTTGAGTTCTATAATCTCTGGTAAATCAGCTACTTTGATTTCTTTGTATGCAAACATAGAAGTTGTATCCCAGTTGTCATGATATACGGCTTCGTCTTTAAGCTTGTCGGCAAGTTCGGGTCTATAATATTGCCATGTGTTGTTGCTAAAGAGAATGAGTTTTGTGTCGGGGTCATCTGTTTCTACGGTGTCCACGGCAACGGCTGGCAGGTTCTCTATTGGCGGAACATAACGAGCTTGGACGCTCAAACAAGCTAGCACGCATGCTGTGGTAATGGTTGTAAGTAATACTCTTTTGCAACAGTTCATTTGTATTTAGGTTTTTTATTTTTGGCTATTAATATAGTTTTCGGCGTCCTCTAGTGCAGCATAAAATGACTCTCCAAACTGTCTGATTATAGGTGTTTTAAGCATCTTATACATAGGGAGTCCTATCTTAGCTCCGTTCTTTAGTGCTGATGAACATACCCCCCAGCGGTGGTAGTTCAGACCCAAAGTCCCATTAGAGAATTTTGTTATTCGTATAGGATATAGATGGCACGATATAGGTTTTATGTAAGGGCTTTTGCCATTTAGGTAGGCTCGCTCCATGGCACACATGGTGACTCCATTTTCACTAAAAGCATAAGCGCACTGAGCATCATTTATCAGCGGAGTGGTATAATCGCCATCCTCGTCTATGGTGTAGAAGCCCTCGTTTTCGATAACCTCTATGCCCTCGCCAGTCATAAATTCGCGGTAGTTTTTATACTCGCTTTCTATTGTTTCTAGCTCATCTTCGTTTAGCGGTGCACCTGCATTACCCTCGACACAGCATATGCCTTTGCAGGCTGCTATATCGCAACAGAACTTAACTGTCAGGATTTCTGAGTTAACTATATTGCCCTCTATTTCAAACATATATCCTTTATTACTTGTTCATAAACTGTAACTAGCTCTACCCCTGCTTTTCGTGCTTGCTGAGGTATAAGGCTCTCGGCTGTCATACCTGGTATGGTGTTTATTTCTATCATGTACGGAACCTTGTTCTTGATTATGAAGTCGACACGAACAATGCCTCTGCACCCTAGCCTTTTGTATATCTGTATCGCTGATTCATACACCTTGTCTCTTATCTGGTCGCTTACGCGTGCAGGGATTATCTCTTGAGACAGACCTTCGTACTTGGCCTGATAGTCAAAGAACTCTCTTTCGCTAACTATCTCTGCAAGAGGAAATAAGGTCGTCTCACTTGAAGTAATAACCATGCCACATCCTACCTCTGTACCCTCGATAAATTCTTCCATAAGTACAGAGTCGCTCTCTTTGAGTGCAACCTCTATGGCTGGTAGAATCTCCTCTACACTCTTAACTTTTGAAACACCAAAGCTCGAACCGCTAGCGTTTGGCTTGATGAATAGTGGCAGGCCTAGTTGCTCTGCAACAGCCTTTGGGTCAACTGTTTCTCCACGACGCACAAAAATCTCCTTTGCCAGAGCTATGCCAGCATCCTGTACCGCACGCTTACACGCCGTCTTGTCGAAGGTCAGAACCGAAGACACAAAGTCGCAAGAAAGGTACTGCACACCCATCATATCCAAGTAGCCTTGCAGGCGTCCATCCTCACCTGGAGTGCCATATATAAGTATCATCGCATAATCAAAGCTAACAACGCTGTCTGATGTTTTCAGTGTAAAGTCGTTCTTATCTATCTGATATTCAGTGTTATTGCTGTCTTTGTATGTCCATGAGCTACCGTTAATATCTACTATGTAGATGTTGTATTTGCTGGCGTCAAAGAGTGCTGCTGTCGATTGCGCACTGCTCAACGAAAGCTCTCTTTCGGATGAGTTGCCTCCTACCAAGAGTGCGATATTTGTCTTTTTCATCATTTAAGGGTTGTATATGTCTGTGTATCTAAATTCTAGTATGTCCTTAACCATTATGGCTCCTTGGCGGGCTGCCTGATTCTCTGGCTCTAGCTCCAACGCAGCGTTGTAGTCGTTGAGTGCATTGCCGTGCTGTTGCTGCTTCATGTATGCCCTTGCACGATTCATAAGTAGCTGTGTTTTATGTTGATTGTCAGTGGCTTGCTCTATCTGCATGGTTAGTTGTTCTATTGTTTGGTCGCCTTTCATAGCTTTGTAAATATTGTTCTCTACGATGTATTCCAGTACGTTATCTGGTACCTTCTCTGCAATTTCATCTTTGCTTATGCCCTGCTCAAGCATCTTGCGCACATCCGTAGCCATAAAATCTAATAGGTCTACACTCTCAATCATTATTATATTTTGGGCATAAGTGCTCGCTAAAGCATCAAATTCAGCGCGCGGATAAACGTAAATCTGTGTTGTTGCAACTAGCTTCTGGTGGTCTTTCCACTTGTCTAAATCCACGGCGTTATCGCTACCCATAAGCAGTGCAAATTCATGATTTGGGTGCTGCTCCCTCAGTAGGCTTATTGTGTCTATGGTGCGTGATGGGCGCGGCATAGTAAATTCTATATCGCACGTTTTCAGTCTGTTGCTATCTTTTATAGCTAGCTCACACATACTGAGTCTGTGCTGCTCTGGAGCTAGTTCGCTACTCTGCTTAAAAGGGTTCTGAGGCGACACAACAAACCACAACTCATCGGCAACAGCCGCATCAAGGGCTTTCTCTGCGATTTTCAGATGCCCATAATGTACAGGGTTGAACGAGCCAAAGTATAGCAGAACCTTAGTCATTAGGCAAGAAAGTCGGCTACGATTTTGTGAGCCTCTTTTAGTGCAACCTCAAGATTGTCATTGACTATTATGGTGTCAAAATTCTCAGCATCGGCAATTTCTATCTCTGCCTTGGCCACGCGTTTTGCTATGTTCTCTTGTGAGTCGGTGCCTCTGTTTTTGAGGCGAGATTCAAGCTCAGAGATAGATGGAGGCATGATGAATAGTGAAAGAGCCTGCGCACCGAATTTCTCTTTTAGTCTTATGCCTCCCTTGACGTCGACATCAAATACGATTGTTTTACCATCAGCCCAAAGTCTCTCAACCTCAGATAGTAAGGTGCCATAATAGACCCCTTTATATACCTCCTCTGACTCGACAAACGCGCCATCCGAGATGCGTTTCTCGAACTCCTCTGTTGAAATAAAGAAGTAGTCTTTGCCGTTTACCTCTTTGCCTCTAGGTGCGCGCGAGGTGGCAGATACAGAAAACTGTAATGTCTCAAACTGCTTTAGCAGGTATTGGACTATCGTTGTTTTGCCCGAACCAGACGGGGCTGAGAATATTATTACTTTATTGTCTTTAGAGGGCATGTTATAGTATGTTTAGTAGCTGTTCTTTGATTTTTTCTAGTTCGTCCTTCATCTTAACCACAAGCTTCTGTATATCGGCGTTGTTGGCTTTAGAACCCATGGTGTTAATCTCGCGACCCATCTCCTGAGAGATAAAACCTAGCTTGCGCCCTACTCCTTCTTCCTCGGCCGATACTTGTCTAAAGTAGTTGCAGTGGTTGGTTAGGCGAGTTTTCTCCTCTGTGATATCTAGCTTCTCGATGTAGAATATCATCTCCTGCTCAAGTCTGTTTGAGTCGATAGGCACTTTTAGTGATTCTAGGCCATCAAGGATGCGTTTTTTGACAACCTCGGTGCGTAACTTCTCGAATGGAGTTACCTCATTCATATATGCTTCAATCTTGTCTACGCGAGCAAGCAAGTCATCTATTAGTATCTTGCCTTCCTGTACCCTAAACTCGTTTATATGGACCAGAGCTGCATCGGCAGCCTCTGTTAGGGCTTGCAACTCCTCTTTTGAAACCTCTGTAACTTCGCTCTTTACAACCTCAGGCATGCGCAAGATAGAGCTGACAATAGCAGATTCGACTTGGTCAGAAAAAGTTTTGTCTGGATTTAGCTCCTGAATCATTGATTTGAACTCGTTGTAATAGCTGGCGAATACCTCTTTATTAATAGAGGCATTTGTTTGCGCTGTTTCTGATGCTGCAAAACTTATGGCCACGTCAATCTTGCCACGTTGTAGCGACTTGGTTATTTTGTTTCGTATGTCGTATTCTGCTTGACGATATATTGAAGGTATGCGAACCGAAACATCTGCTTGTTTGCTGTTGAGAGTCCTTATCTCGACAGTAATTTTCTTGCTAGAACTATTGGCCTCACCTTTGCCATAGCCAGTCATTGATTTCACCATTGCTATTAAATATTTATTATAACTGCAAAATTACGTTAAATTTAATGAACTTCAAAAATAATTTATGCACAGAATGTTTGAAATCTATGCATAAAAGTTACTAAAATGTTTCGTAGTTCAAAGAATTTTGAATAGATTTGCGGGATAAATAAATTGATAATTTTAAAACATTACTAAACTACCAATAATATGAAGAAGCATAATTTTAATGCCGGCCCATCTATCCTACCTAGGGTAGCTATCGAAAACGCTGCACAAGCAATCCTTGATTTTAATGGCATCGGCTTGTCTCTACTAGAGATTTCTCACCGCACAAAAGACTTTGAAGCTGTAAACGATGAGGCAGAGTCGTTGATGCGTGAACTGCTAAATGTTCCTGAGGGATATAAAATTCTTTTCTTGGCAGGTGGTGCAAGTACTCAGTTTCTTCACGTACCATATAACTTCCTAGAGAAAAAAGCTGGTTATATCAATACTGGTGTTTGGTCAAAGAAAGCAATCAAAGAAGCTAAACTTTTTGGTGAGGTAGAGGTTTTGGCTAGCTCAGAAGATAAAAACTTTACTTATATCCCTAAAGATGTGACTATCCCTTCTGATATAGATTACCTACACATAACATCAAACAACACTATCTACGGTACAGCCTATAAGAGCGATTTGGACTCACCGGTTCCAGTTATTGCTGATATGAGTTCTGATATCTTCAGCCGCGAGATTGATGTAACTAAATACGGTATGATTTATGGTGGTGCTCAGAAGAATGCTGGCCCAGCAGGTGTTACTTTCGTAATCGTTAAGGAAGAGCTTCTAGGCAAAGTTTCTCGCCCACTTCCTTCTATGGTTGATTATAGAAACCATATCGCTAATGACTCAATGTTCAACACTCCTCCAGTAATCTCTGTTTATTTGCTTAAAGAGACTCTTAAATGGATTAAATCTGTTGGTGGTGTTAAGGCTCTAAATAAAATGAATGTAGAGAAAGCTCAAATGCTATACGATGAAATCGAGCGCAACAAAATGTTCGTTGGTACAGCAGAGAAAGAGGATCGTTCAATCATGAACATCTGCTTTGTTATGAGTGAGGAGTACCAAGATTTGAACGCTGAGTTCTTGGCATTTGCAACAAGCAAAGGCATGGTCGGCATCAAAGGACACCGCTTGGTTGGTGGTTTCCGCGCATCATGCTACAATGCACTGCCAAAAGAAAGCGTTGCAGCACTTATCGAGTGTATGCAAGAATTTGAGAAATTGCACGTAAAATAATTAATTCAAAGACTATGAAAGTATTAGTAGCAACAGAAAAGCCATTTGCAAAAGCAGCAACTGACGGTATAGCAGATATAGTTAAGGGTGCAGGCATGGAGCTTGTATTGCTTGAGAAATATGCAACTAAAGATGAGCTATATGCAGCCGTGGCTGACGCAGACGCCCTTATCATTCGCAGCGATAAGGTTACCACAGAGGTTGTCGAGGCAGCTAAGAGCCTTAAAATTGTTGTTCGTGCAGGTGCAGGTTATGACAATGTAGACCTTGGAGCATGTACAGCAAAAGACATAGTGGTTATGAATACCCCAGGTCAGAACTCAAACGCTGTTGCCGAACTAGCAATAGGCATGATGATTTTCATGTCTCGTACACAGTTCAACCCAGGTACAGGTTCTGAAATCTCTGGCAAGACCGTAGGTATTCACGCTTATGGTAATGTAGGTCGCCTTGTAGGTCGCTATTGCAAAGCTATGGGCATGGATGTTGTCGCTTTCGACCCTTATGCAGATCCAAAAGTTATGGAAGCAGATGGCGTTAAAGCTGTTGATTCTGTTGAAGAACTATATGCTAGCAGCAACTTCATATCACTACATATCCCTGCTACTGAGCAAACTAAGAAGTCTATCAACTACAAGTTGATTACTTCTATGCCTAAGGGTGCTACCTTGGTTAATACAGCTCGTAAAGAGGTTATTAATGAAGAGGAGCTTGTTAAGGCACTTGACGAAAGAAGCGACCTTAAATATGCTACTGATATTGCAGCTGATATGCAGACCGTACTTAATACTAAGTTTGGAATGAGAGTATTTGCTACAACCAAGAAGATGGGTGCAGAGACTGCCGAGGCCAATATCAATGCAGGTCTAGCAGCAGCAAACCAGATTGTAGACTTCTTGCAAAATGGCAATCGCAAATTCCAAGTTAATAAATAGGTTATGATAAAGATAAAACCATTCAAAGGAGTACGTCCTCCAAAGCAATATGCTGCCGAGGTGGCTTCACGCCCTTATGATGTTCTTAACTCTCAGGAGGCTAAGGACGAGGCTACTGAGCGTTCCCTACTCCACATCATCAAACCAGAGATAGACTTCGATCCTATTGCTGATGAGCATAGCGCAGAGGTGTATGACAAGGCAGTTGAGAACTACAAGGCATGGAAGCAAAATGGATGGCTTGTTCAAGACGAGTCTGAGAACTACTACATTTATGCTCAGACTATGAATGGCCGTACGCAGTATGGTCTTGTTACAGCTTGCCACTTTGAGGATTACATGAATGGTAAAATCAAAAAGCATGAGCTTACACGCCCCGACAAAGAGGAGGATAGAATGATTCATGTGCGCAACCAAAATGCTAATATCGAACCTGTATTCCTTTCTTATAAGGCTGTGCCTGAGATGGATGCGCTTGTTACAGAAGTTATCAATGGCGAGCCTGTATATGACTTTGTTGCAGCCGAAGGTTTTGGTCATACATTCTGGGTTGTCGACAAGCCTGAACAAAAACAAGCTATCACCACAATATTTGAGAGTGTTCCAGCATTATATGTAGCAGATGGACACCACAGAACAGCCGCTGCGGCTCACGTTGCTAGCGACAAGATGGCCGCTAATCCAAACCACACTGGCCAGGAAGAGTACTGCTATTTCTTGGCTGTTGTGTTCCCTGATAATCAGCTTAAAATCATAGACTACAACCGTGTAGTCAAAGATTTGAATGGCCTTAGCAAAGAGCAATTCTTGGATGCAGTGAGTGCAGAACTTGATGTTAAGGAGATAGGAGCAGATATTTATACCCCTAGCGAGTTGCATAACTTTGCTATGTATATAGATAATACTTGGTATAGCTTAACGGCTAAAGCAGGCACTTATGACGACAACGACCCTATTGGTGTTCTGGATGTTACGGTTCTTTATAACTTGGTGCTTAGCAAGGTGTTGGGTATCGGAGACCTTCGTACAGACAAGAGAATAGAGTTTGTTGGAGGAATCAGAGGCTTGTCAGAGCTTAGTAAGCGTGTAGATAGTGGCGAGATGGCTGTGGCCTTTGCTCTCTACCCTGTGAGCATGGAGCAGTTGATAAATATTGCCGACACAGGTAATATTATGCCTCCGAAGACGACGTGGTTTGAGCCAAAACTAAGATCGGGACTTGTAATCCATGAACTCGACTAGTAAGTAGATATAAATCAAAGACTTAATAGGAGACCTTTGCGGGTTTCCTATTTGTCATTTAATAACTCATCAATAAAAACAAAATATGGCAAAGCCAAGAGGAACCATAGTCGTAGACACCGACAGATGTAAAGGTTGTTGCGAGTGTGTTGTAGCATGTCCCAAGGACGTACTTGCTATGTCAGACAAGGTCAATGGTATGGGGTACCACTACTCATACATGG
>JAWXTS010000077.1:0-7894 GCA_044433305.1 Rikenellaceae bacterium
ACGCTAGGTTGATCAAAAGCTCCTATCTCGTATGCCTTGCCAATATCTTGACCTATGGCCTTTGCCATGGCGCGAGCGTCAGCCTGAGCGTTAACTACACTTTGTGCCTTGACCTCGCGTTTTATCTCCTCTATATCGCTGTGAGAGGTTCTGTCTATGCTAATCTGCGACACGCCAATCTTATTAAGCTCGTCATAGACTTTTGTCATGGTTTTGGCATCGCCCACAAGCAGCTCATAGCTTTTTGTTGTACGAGTCTCTTCACGTCTAAAGTTGCTAAGGTTGCTATCTATGCTCTTGGTTACTAGGTTTTTCTTGGTATCAACACCCACGCCATTGAGTGTGCTTAACATCTGAGACTCTAGCTCAGCGATAGAAACCTTGCCCTTAGTGTCGTTTTCGTCTATGGTAATATCAAGGTATATCATATCTGGAGTAACAAGCCTTGTTGCATAGCCACGTACAGAGATGCTGGCAGGCTCTCTTGTGTCAGCAGCACTGACAGAGGTAAGCTCTTGTGCAGAGACAACGCAAGTGCCACAAGTAAGCACCATGGCACATAATATCATTAAGTGTCTTTTCATAAGGCGTAGTTTTTAGAATTACTTCAAAAAATCAATAACGATACCAAGATAGTTATAATTTATCTCAATTCCAATAGCACAACGTTTTCCACATGATGGGTGTGAGGGAACATATCCACAGGCTGCACTTTGGTGACTTTATAAGCATGGTCAAAGATGGCCAAGTCGCGGGCCTGCGTTGCTGGGTTGCAGCTAACATAAACTATTGACTTAGGGGCAGTACGAAGTATCACGCTTGCCACATCCTCGTGTATTCCTGCACGTGGAGGGTCAAGGATGATAACATCTGGGTGGCCGTTCTCCTGAACAAACTTATCGCTCAAAACATCCTTCATATCACCTGCATAGAACACCGTATTGTCGATATTGTTGATTTGAGAGTTGACCTTTGCATCCTCAATAGCATCAGGTACATACTCAACGCCAACAACCTTAGAAGCCTTGTGAGCCACAAAGTTGGCTATGGTTCCTGTTCCTGTATATAGGTCATACACCACCTCGTTGCCGCTCAGATTGGCAAAGTCACGAACGATGCTATATAGCTTGTATGCCTGCTCAGAGTTGGTTTGATAGAATGACTTAGGGCCAATCTTAAAGCGCAGTTCTTCCATCTGCTCAAAGATGTGGTCGCGTCCCTTATAGCATTTAATATCAAGGTCACCGATAGTGTCATTAAGCTTAGAATTAATCACATACATAAGCGAAGTAATCTCTGGGAAACGCTCGCCAAGATGACTCATAAGAGCCTCTATGCGCTGCTCGTCTTGATAAGCAAACACAACGATAAGCATAATCTCGCCCGTAGAAGATGTGCGGATTATGATGTTGCGCATAAAGCCTGTATGCTCACGCACATTATAGTAGTCGTAGTTGTTCTTTACGGTGAAGTCTTTAATCTCTAGGCGTATAGCATTTGAAGGGTCGTCCTGAAGCCAGCATTTCTTGATATCCAAGATTTTGTCGAACATACCGGGTATATGGAAACCCAAAGCCGCCATATCATTAAACTCCTCGCCTGAGGCTATCTCTTCGCTTGTCATCCATCTCTTAAAAGAGAAAGTGTACTCTAGCTTGTTGCGATAGAAAGTCGTTTTCTCTGAGCCCACGATAGGCATAACCTCTGGAAACTCAATCTTGCCTATGTGTGTAAGCTGGTCAAAAACCTGCTGGCTCTTAATATCTTTTTGAGATTGGTAGGGTAGGTGTTGCCACTTGCAGCCGCCACACACACCATAGTGCTCGCATAGAGGCTCTACACGTAGAGGCGATTTCTTAACAAAGTTAACTATTTCGCCCTCCATAAAACGGCGTCTTTTGTTACGTATCTGAACGTCTACAACATCGCCAAGTGTGGCCATAGGTACAAATACTACCATGTTGTTATATCGTCCCATCGCCTTTCCTTCGGCGGCAAATCCTATTATCTCTAATCCCTCGATTAGTGGATAGTTGTTTTTCTTTCTCAATTTGGGTGTTTTATTTTAACTGTCAAAAAGTTTTTTACAAAGTTAGTTATTATTATCTTTGTAAAAAAATATCACTACTATGATAAAGATAGAAACTCTAGTTTTTAACCCTTTTCACGAAAATACCTATATCCTAAGCGACGAATCAGGCAAGGCTATCATCGTTGATGCTGGAAATAATGACCAGAGAGAGAATCAGATTCTCGACGAGCATCTAGCCTCTAGGGGCCTAACTCCAATCATGGCTCTCAACACCCACGGACATATAGACCATATCCTAGGTATAGACTATATAAAGAATAAGTATAACGTTCCTTTCGCGCTCGACTCTCGCGATAAGTTTCTTGTTGAGAATGCGCCGTCTCAAGGTGCGGCCTTTGGCTTTAACATCACCTCTGCTCCAGAGATAGACATGGACCTAGCAGGCGTTAGTGAGATTAAACTTGGCGAGCATACACTTCAGATTATCGAGACTCCAGGTCACACCCCCGGTCACATATCTATATATGACCCTCAGAGTAAATCGCTGCTTACGGGAGATACCCTTTTCCGTGAGTCGATAGGACGCACCGACCTACCTGGTGGAGATTATAAAATCATCATGCAAAGCATATTACAGAACATAGTTCCACTAGGAGACGAGGTAAAAGTATACCCCGGTCATGGCCCTTCAACATCCATAGGCCACGAGGTTCTTTACAATCCTTTTGTGTCTGAGGTTATTGCGGGTGAGGTTAACTAACATTAAAACATCAATCAATGCGAATAGATATTCTGACTGTGGTACCAGACCTTCTTGAGAGTCCTCTTAATGAGTCGATACTTAAGCGTGCCCAAAAATCGGGTCATGCCCAGATTGTGGTGCACAACATACGCGACTATGCCACCGACAAACATTCTCAGGTCGACGACTATCCCTTTGGCGGTGAGGCTGGCATGGTTATGAAGATAGAGCCTGTTGCACGCTGCATAGACAAGTTGAAGTCTGAACGCCACTACGATGAAATTATATACACCTCACCAGACGGCATAACCCACAACCAGCAGGTTGCAAACAGACTTTCGACACTAGAGAACATAATAATATTGTGTGGACATTATAAGGGTATAGATCACCGCATACGTGAACACTATATCACAATGGAGATTTCTATTGGCGACTACGTGCTTACGGGGGGAGAGCTTGCCGCGGCAGTGATAACAGATAGCGTTGTAAGGCTAATCCCAGGTGCTATTGGTGACGAGGCTTCGGCACTTACCGACTGCTTTCAGGACGATTTGCTTGCACCTCCCGTGTACACACGTCCAGCAGAGTTTAATGGCTGGAAGGTGCCCGATGTACTGCTTTCAGGCAACTTCGCCAAGATTGCCGAGTGGCAAGAAACGCAGGCCTATGAGCGCACCGAGCGTCTGCGCCCCGATTTGCTAAACAAAAAATAGAGCCGTTATGAAGTACTATATAATTGCTGGCGAAGCCTCAGGGGACATACATGCTGCCAACCTTATGCGTGGCATCATTGACAAGGACAGCAAGGCCGAATTTCGCTTTTGGGGCGGTGATAACATGGCCTTGGTGGGTGGCAAAGACAACCTTGTGAAGCACTATAAAGAGACTTCTTTTATGGGTTTTGTCGAGGTGGCCAAGAACCTAAAGACCATATTGTCTCAGATGTCACTGTGCAAGAAAGACCTATTGGCCTACGCACCCGATGTGCTTATCATGGTCGACTACCCAGGGTTTAATCTTGCCATGGCCAAGTTCGCTAAGAGCAAAAATATAAAAACATTCTATTATATATCGCCTAAGGTTTGGGCATGGAAAGAGAACCGTGTCAAGGCCCTGCGCAAATATGTAGATAAGTTGTTTGTTATATTTCCTTTCGAGGTTGAGTACTTCAAGAAACACAATATAGACGTTGTCTTTGAGGGTAATCCAAGTGTCGACTATATCGAGCAACGACTCTCCAAGATAGATACTGAGCAGGCTTTCCGCGCTCAGTGGTCGCTTGGCGAGGCTCCATTAATCGCACTTTTGGCTGGTAGTCGCAAGACCGAGATTGCTAATAGCTTGCCTTTTATGGTCGAGCTGTCACAGCGTTTTCCAGAGTATCAGTTTGTGGTTGCCGCAGTGCCTTGGCTCGAAAAATCTCTGTATGATAAATATCTTGCAGGCTCAAGCGTTAAGTGTGTGGAAGACAGGACTTTCGAGTTACTCAAGTATTCTAATGCTGCAATAGTCACTTCAGGTACAGCAACACTCGAGACAGCACTCGTAAATACCCCAGAGATAGTGTGTTACCGTGCCGATAAGCTTAGCGCGTGGATAGCTCGCAATGTAATTAAAATACGCTTTGTTTCGCTGGTAAATATCATCATGAATCGTGAGATTGTGCGCGAACTACTGCAACAAGATATGACCACAGACAATGCTGAGATAGAACTAAAAAATATACTTGAAGGCGGCAGCAAACGAGAACAGATACTGAAAGATTACCAAATACTATCCGAGATGATGGGTAGTAGTGGCGCATCAAAGCGCGTTGCAAGTAAAATGATAGAATTAATGTAAAGATGAAAATAATCTGTATAGAACGCAATTACTCAGCTAGTTGCACCGACAATAACATAGAGCCATCGTTCTTTATGAAGCCCGACACGGCACTACTAAGAAATAACGAGGCCTTTTATATTCCTTCTTTTGCAAGCGACTTTAGATGCAATATCAACTTTGTTGTCAAATCTAACCGTGTTGCCAAGGCCATCAAGCCACGCTTTGTTGAGCGTTGCTTCGACGAGGTGGGCCTAGCGGTCAACTTCGAGACTGCCGATGTTATAGAGCAATGCTATGATGCTAGAGTCAGTTGCGATAAAGCTCGCTGTTTCGACCATTCGACGGCCCTCTCACCACAGTTCATGAGCGTAGAGCAGCTGGGAGATGTTGTTGATTCGACATTCTGCCTAAAGATAAACGAGCAGGTGGTGGTGTCGATGAAAGTTGCCGAGCTGCTGATAACAATAGACAGAGCGGTTTCTTATGTTTCGGACTTTGTGACTCTGAAAATCGGTGATTTAATACTTATGGGTCAGGTAGAAGAAGGCCTTAAGATTTGTCAAGGCGACAAAGTCGAGGCCTTATTAAACGACAATGTTATGTTAAACTTTGAAATTCGTTAAGCATGACTTTGAATCAAAAACTAGAAAACTATAATATCATTCTAGGCAGCAAGTCGCCACGACGTAAGCAACTGCTTGCCGACTTGGGCATAGATTTCAAAATCTCTGACGACTACTTCTGTGACGAGAGCTACCCGAGTGAGCTTGAACAAACCAAGGTGCCTGAGTATATTGCCGAGCAGAAAGCAAAGGCCTATCCCTTTGATTTAAAGGATAATGACATACTTATAACGGCCGACACGGTCGTGATACTAGAGGGCAAGATACTTGGCAAGCCAAAAGATAAGGCTGAGGCCATAGAGATGCTTTCTATGCTTTCGGGCAAAGCTCACTGCGTGGTTACGGGAGTTGTACTCAGCGCGAAAGAATCAAGGCATAGTTTTTCGGTCTCTACAATGGTTAAATTCAGAGAGCTGAGGATTGAGGAAATAGAATACTATGTAGATACCTTCAAGCCCTATGACAAGGCGGGAAGCTATGGCATTCAAGAGTGGATAGGGTACATAGGCATTGAGAGCATCGACGGCTCATTCTTCAATGTTATGGGACTCCCTACCCAAAGGCTCTATTCTGCTTTAGAAAATTTTATTTGCGAGTAAGAACAATCTTATTTCCTTTGAACTCAATAAGTTTGCGCTTTAATAGCTGGCCCACAGAACGCTTGAACACCTTCTTGCTTACGCGTGCTATTCTGGCTATATCCTCGGGTGAAGAATCATCACACAAGTCAAGTACTCCGCCATTGTCTTTGATTATTTCGAGTAGGTCTTCGGCTGCATCTTTCACGCCCTTGAAACCTGGTTTGGTAAGCGACAAGTCTATGCGATTATCTTCGGTTACCTTAACAACATAGGCCGTAAGTGTGTCGCCGATAGATATACGTTGGTATATCTGGTTGTGGTAAATCATAGCCCAGTGTTTGTTGTTTATAATAACCCTGAAGCCTACATTGTTGCTTTGAACCACTATGGCTTCGACGCTCTGGCCATAAGAATAGTCTAGCTCGTCTATGTTTTTGATGTTGCCAGTCAGCTTTGTTGTAGCCACAGCACGACCAGTAACGTTGTCTGTATAGATATAAACAACGCACTTTTGACCTTTCTCTACTTTATATTGCTGATTGCTCAATGGCAAGAACAGGTGTTTTGCAGAGAGTCCCCAATCAAGGAAAGCACCATGTATGGTTCTGTCTACTACCTCAAGTACGGCCACCTGACCTGCTGTTGCTTTTGGCGTTTCGGTTGTGGCAACAAGCCTGTCTTCTGAGTCGTGATAAACGAAAACTTTTACTGTGTCGTTTTCTTTTAAATCCTCGCTCACATATCTGTTTGGCAGAAGAACCTCTTGTTCTTCGTCTGTAAGGTAAACTCCGTAGTCTGAAACTCTCCCAGCTCTAAGGGTGTAGTATTGTCCTGCTATTAACATCTTTATTTATTTTTGTCAAAGGTAGCTAATTTATTTAGAAGTTTGTATTTTTTATATCAAATTAGGCGGAATAAATGTTATATTTGTACGTTTCTAGAAAAGGCTAGGAATCTGGATTAGAATAATAAAAATCACAATATGAAGAAAGTTATAATCTCCATCTCTACCTTGGCTCTAATGGGGGCCTTAGTTATGATTCTCACTCAATCCTCGTGCGCTGCTCAAAGCGAGCAGAATCAGGATGTTACCACCCTTGTTAGGGTGCCCGAATTGCCTGAGAGTCTCGAATTTGCAGGCGAGAGGGTGCCGCTAGAGAATTACGATACTCGCGAGAGCCTTATCCGCGAGATTCTGGTTACTCAAAATATGCACTCACGCACATCTATAACCCTGCTACTTACATCGCGTTATTTTCCTATCATTGAACCTATCTTGGAGGAAAACAACATCCCACTAGACTTCAAATACCTTTGCATGGCCGAGAGTGGCCTCGATGCTAATATAGCTTCATCTGCTGGTGCAGCTGGCCTATGGCAGCTTATGCCTGCCGTTGGAAGAGAGAATGGCATGGTTGTGGGTAGTGGTGTTGACGAACGTTATAACATCGAGATGGCTACGCGTGCTGCCTGCCGCCATTTGCAAGACTCCTACGACAAGTTCGGCAACTGGACACTAGCTGCTGCTGCCTACAACCTAGGACCTACGGGCGTTAAACGCCGCATGGACAAACAAATGATGGACAACTACTATGACATGTTCTTGCCAAGCGAGACCTTGCGCTATGTGTTCCGCATATTGTCGATGAAGTTGCTTTACGAGAATCCCGAGCAGTATGGCTACCAGATACCTAAGGATGAGTATTATAAGTTTCACGAAAACTATAAGATAGTAACCACAGATGCCCAATATATAGATTGGTCTAAGTTTGCTATCGACAACGGCACCACATACAAGATGTTGAGAGAGCTTAATCACTGGATACGTGATTATGATTACACTAACAATGCTAGAAAAAAATTCGATGTCAAGGTGCCGACAGAGAATTTTAGAGAGGTAGAATAATGAACAAAAATATAAACGTTGTTGGCGCAAGGGTCAACAACCTTCAGAACATCGACGTCGAGATACCGCGCAATAGCCTTGTTGTTATCACAGGCTTGTCTGGCTCGGGTAAGTCGTCGCTTGCCTTTGACACAATATATGCCGAGGGTCAGCGTCGCTACATGGAGACTCTCTCGACCTATG
>JAWXTS010000078.1:0-7783 GCA_044433305.1 Rikenellaceae bacterium
CAGAATTGTGATGTAGACCATATCCAGCATTCTCCATTTGTTGCACTGACAGATTTGTTACACCGAAACTTCCTCTAGGTGTTTCAATTCGCTCGTCAGTTTTAGAATTTTCTATAAGTTTTTGTTGTTGTTGATATAACTTGTCGAAAAAATTATCATATACTTGCGTTGGACTATTGTCATAAACAGCATTTAAAAAATCACGATATGATACTTTCATTAGATTGTCTACTGTAAATTCTTTAACACCTAGCACTTAGAGCATACCTACATTTTGACCTACTACGTATGTATGGAGCACCTGTATGGGCTAGCGATGCAGACAAGGAAATTGCTATTCCTTATGTATCGGAATACTCTTTCGACATCACTCCATTCAGCAGCTTTGACGAGGCTTATGAAAAAGTTATTGCCGACCTTCTAGAGGCTGAGCGATTGCTTGCTGCCGACGAGGAGCTAGTAGAATATGTTCGCGAGAGCAACACTTCTGGCTTTACTTACGGTCGTATCGTACACATGAACCTATATGCTGTTCAGGCACTTTTGGCACGTGTATACTGTTCTATGAACGACCTTGAGAATGCAGCCATCTATGCTAAGAAAGTTATCGACAGTCAGAAATTCACATTTAGAAGTACCGAGAAGTTTAATCAACCAGAAAACGGCACCCTAGACTTCAACGAAACAATCTTTGGACTTTATTCTATCGAGGCCCAATACAGTAATATCAACATGTATTTTGTATCGTCTTCGTCTACCGAGAGTAAGTTCCTTCTTAACTCTGACTACCGCGAGCTTTACCTTAACGATTCTCCAGATTATCAAAATGACTACCGCCTATCAGCGTGGTTTGACGATAGCAACTCTACCCTTAAGAAACTTGCTTATCCTTCATTCTACACTAGCAGTGGCGACTATTCATACTCAGGAAGTCTTATCCTAGGCATCAACATGCTTCGCATACCAGAGATGTACTACATCATGGCCGAGGCTTATGTTGATAGCAACCCTACTCTAGCTACTCAGTACTTTGACGAGGTTATTGTAACTCGTGGTCTGGAGTCTCTAGAGAGCCTAGGCACAACAGTTACTATGGATCAGATTCTTGCTGAGCGTCGCAAAGAGTTCTATGGCGAGGGACAATACTGGTTTGACCTTAAACGCCTAGGTAAAGATATTCAGGTTGACGTGTCTACTCTACTATCTGGTGACGATGCAAGCACTTACACCGTGCCTATGCCTACATCAGAAACTGAAGATAGATTTTAGACTAACTTATAAATTAAGATGAATAAGATGAAAAATAAAATATTATTCCGTTTTAGTGCACTGCTAGCGGTGGCTGCGTTGTTTTGCAGTTGCGACGACACGTGGTTGATGTATGACACAGATCAAAAATCACACTTATACTTCATAGACAAGTCTGGTACTTCGCAATTCTCATTTGCACTATTGCAAGATCAGCAGTCAGAATACAACATGACTGTTAAACTTATGGGCATGCCTTCTGACCAAGACAGAACTTTCGATATTTCATATATCGATGCCGAAGCAGGCGAGACTCTAATGTCTGGCTCTACCGAGTATCCTGTTGTTACGGCTGTCGAAGGCGAGGACTTTATAATGAACGACCTTGTTATTCCAGCAGGTGAGGTTGAGGTTGTTATCCCTATTACCATCAACCGTACAGACAAGATGATGGATTCTTTTGTGAAGCTTCAATTTGAAATCGTAGAGAACGATGAGTTCATTCCTCTTGCTGCAGACAGCTCTGAATCAAAAGAGATTCTGACTCCTATGTTCACACTCTACATCAACGATGGCGAGCCATCATGTCCTTACTGGTGGGATGCTAGTACTACTACATACGACTTGTTCGGATGGACAATGTATGGTGGTCGCTTCTACCCAGAGAAATATTTGATGTTCCTTGAACTATATTGGGCTATCGAAGAGGTTAACCCTGTATTCTATGAGTACTGCGAGGCTTTGTATGGTCGCAATTTGGATAACGAAGGTATTACCAACAGCTTCTTTTCTGTATCTGATGGTGCCGTCTGGGCAACATACGTTCTGATTCCGCTACGTGACTACTATGTAGAATATTATGAGAACAACCCTGACGATCCAGACATAGAGGTATTTGCATCTTCTGGCACATCTGGTTCATACTGGGGCGATCCAATCAAGTTATTAAGATAAATGAGTGTAAAAAATTAAAAATTGATGATTATGAAACAAATAATTTATAAGTTGTCAGTGGTTGTATTTGCGCTCGTTACCACTGTTTCGTGTTATAATCTTGATGATGAAAACTTCAAGACTCTGACACCTATCACAGTTAATGATGTAGCCACAACCATAGACGTAAAGTCAGGTATAGAACTTATATATACTGACCTTGAGCTTACAAGTGATCTTCCGATAGAATACGAGTGGGCTTATGGACAGGTTAAGACCGACTCGTATAACGAATATGCCATGGACTCTCTTCGAGTGATCTCTAACGACCCAGACATACGTTACACGTTTAAGTCTCTAGGTACTTTCATTCTACGCCTAAAGGCTGACAATGGTGAAGATGTATTGTTGAAATACTTCACCCTTAATGTCAACTCTGGACTAGACGAGGGTGTTCTTATCCTCTCTAACGACGAGGAGGAAAACGGTAGCCTAACGCTTGTCAAAAAACGTACAGCAGATGAAATAGCTGAAGATTCTCAGGAGGTATTCACTGACATTTTCTCTACCATCAATCCTGAGAGATCTCTTAAGAAAGTTAAGAACATGTACCTATCTAGCTACTATCATACTTCTAGCTCGGTGTACTACAATTCTCTTTTGGTTTCTACGGATGATGAGAGCGGCACTCTCTACAAGATGGAGCCTAACACGCTAATGGTTTACTCTACTCGAGCAATGAAAGAGGAGCTTGGCACAGCCTGCGAGCAGTTTGTTGGCGACTACATGATTTCTTCAGCTCACTATACATTTATGCGTGGTAGCGACGGGCTAACATACCGTTATGACCTATACAGCGATATTATTGGTGAGCGTACAGACGTTACAATAGCTGGCCTTTATGCTACTCACGGAGCTATGCTTGAGACTTATTCTAGTTCTTCTGGTGGTTCAAGAAAACCGCTTATGTTTAGCAAAGAGGTGTTGTTTGTGCCTTATTATGGCAGTATAACACGACCAAGCATAGATGGATACTATGTAGTTAACATCTGTACTTCGAGTGTTTACAGCAAGGCTTATGTATTGCTTCAATCTAAGACCGACCCTACAAGCTATACCATAAGAAGTAGTACAACATCTATGGGTACGCAGACCGAGGTAATAACATTCTCTACCGATAATCTATGTATGGATATAGACTCGAAGATGGTGTTCACTAAGAACTCTGCCGACGTATATTATACTTTCAACAATGGTATATATCGTTGGACTCCAACTTCGGCACCTGCAACAGCACCTAAGATTACTCTTCCTGAGGGTGAGATTATCCGCGACATAGAGACCAACTACATGGCCAAATTTGGTGATGGCACAGAGGAGACTCTTCTATATGTTGCCACATACAACCCTACTCGTGAGGGCAAAAAAGGTAGCTTGTACGTATATCAGTTTAGCGACGACCAACTAGTAACTAGCTACGAGGGTATCTGCGACGATCCTGTACAAGTAATGTACAAATACCGCGTACAATAAACCATTCACATAACTCTTTTAAGGGCTGTCTCAGAAACTGGGACAGCCTTTTTTGGTTATATATAGGCCACAATAATAAAATACCAACATATTGGTATTTGCAGTTATACTATATTATATTACCTTTGCATCTGTTATGAGGAGAATTTATCAGATTAAATCAAACATAGGCTTCGGCATCTTGCTAGCAATATTTATTGCTAGCTATGCTAACTCGACTATGTTTAATCATGAGCACGTTATCGACGGAGCTACGATAGTTCACTCACATTTCTACGGTGCGCACCACACAGATTCAGATGATGGTGGCCATGCTAGCGAAGAACTTATTCTTCTAACACAACTTGCGCTAAGCAATAATCTTATTGCCAGCCAAGCAACAACCATCAGCGAGGTGGTTGCTCAGGAGCTATATGCCATTGCCATACCTATAAAGGTAGACAAGGAGCATGGCAAACTATCTTCTATCTATTCTACGCGGGGACCTCCTGCCTTCTTTCTTTAAACAAACGTACAGATTCTAATCTGTTACACCCTAGAGCTTGCAAACTACACAGGTTCTGGCTGACCGTGTTATGTAATAACACGGCCCGAACAACTAAGTTCATTTTTATAATTAAACCCAAATAACATGAAACAAATTAAACTATTATTGCTAATGGTTTGTACCATCATGGTAACAACTCTTAGCGCACAGAGAACGGACGCGGTAGTCGTAGGACACGTCGTAAACAAGGAGTCAGGTGAGCACCTTGCTTATGCTTCCGTAACAATTAAAGGTACCACTATCGGTACTGTTACTGACGGCACAGGTCACTACACACTTTCAAATCTTCCAGTAGGTTCGTTCACTATTGTTGCCTCGTCAGCAGGTTACAGCACAGAGGAATTTGAAATCGAGACAGTAGCTAAGAAAACTATCGAGTGTAAATTCGAGCTTGAGGAGCAACTTATCGCTGTTGACCAAATCGTTATTTCGTCAACAAAAAATGAGACTAACAAAAAATACTCTGCAACTATCGTAAACGTTGCCTCAACCAAACTATTCGAGAACACAGCCTCTTCAACACTTGCTGAGACTATGAGCTTCCAGTCTGGTCTACGTATCGAGAGCACTTGCGGTAACTGCGGTTCTGTTCAGCTACGTATCAACGGTCTTGAGGGTCAGTACACTCAAGTGCTTTTGGATAGCCGTCCAATCTTCAGCTCACTAGCTGGCGTATATGGTCTTGAGCAACTTCCAGTTTCTATGATCGAGCGCGTAGAGGTTATCCGCGGTGGTGGCTCTGCCCTATTCGGATCGAGCGCAATCGGTGGTGTTGTTAACATCATCACAAAAGAGCCACTTAGAAGCTCAGCTACTATCTCTAACACAACAAACGTGCTTAAAGGTGGTACAACAGACATCACAACATCTCTAAACAGCTCTTTCGTATCTGATGACCAAAAAGCAGGTGTATATGTATTTGGTATGATCAAAGACAGAGAGGCATACGACAGAAACGAGGATGGTTTCTCTGATGTTCCTACTATGTCTTCTGAGACAATAGGTTTTAGAGGTTTCTACAAAACTAGCAACTACTCTAAAATCACAGCTGAGTATCACCACATCTCTGAGTACCGTCGTGGTGGTGACAATCTAGACCTACCTGCACACGAGGCATTTATTGCAGAGCAAATCGAGCATGACATTCACGGTGGTGGACTTAACTATGACTACCTAAGCCCTAACTTCAAACACAAATTCAACGTTTATGGTTCGGCTCAGGTTATCGGTAGAGACACTTACTATGGTGCAGATCAAGATCCAGACGCTTATGGCCACACAGACGACAAAACGTTTGTTGCTGGTGCTCAATACAACTACTCTTACAACTGGTTGCTTCCTGCAAACTTTACTTTCGGTGCTGAGTACAACTACAACGATATGCACGACGTAATGGAGGGTTATGATAGAGACCTAAAACAAACAACAAATATCATGGGTGCTTTCGTTCAGAACGAGTGGTCTAGCGACAAACTTAACTTTGTTGTAGGTGGTCGTCTTGACAAACACAACCTTATCGACGAGGCTATCTTCTCGCCACGTGCAAGCCTACGTTTTAGCCCTACTGAGAATGCAGGTTTCCGCGTTAGCTACTCTAGCGGTTTCAGAGCACCTCAAGCATTTAACGAGGACCTACACATCGAGGCTGTTGCTGGTGGTGTTTCATTGATCGAGCTTGACCCAGATTTGACTCCAGAATTCTCTCACAGCTTCACAGCTTCGGCAGACCTTTACCACTCATTTGGAGAGGTTCAAGCCAACCTTCTTATCGAGGGTTTCTACACTAAACTTGATGATGTATTTACTCTTGACATCAAAGACGAGGTTGATGGCAACATCATCTGGGAGCGTAGCAATGGCTCGGGCGCAACAGTAAAAGGTATCAGCGCAGAGCTTATGTTCGGTATACCTAACACTTTCGAGATTCAGGCAGGTTACACTTTCCAAGATAGCAAATACACTGAGGCTGAGGAGTGGTCAGAGGACGTAGAGGCTACACGCACTATGTTCCGCTCACCAGACCAATACGGTTACATCACTGCTAACGTTAACATCACTCCAGCGTTCAAAGCATCTGTATTCGGAAACTACACAGGCACCATGCTAGTTCAACACTGCGAGGGTTATGCTCTACAAGACGAGAACGTATGGACTGAGACATTCTGGGATTTTGGTGTTAAGCTATCATACGACATCGCTTTGACAAGCTTGTTCAATGTCGAGCTTAGCGCAGGTGTTAAAAACATCTTTGACGAGTACCAGAGCGACGTTGAGGTTGGTCAATACAAAGACGCAGGTTATGTATACGGACCATCTCTACCACGTACAGTATTCTTTGGTGCTAAGTTCTCATTCTAGAACAACGCCCTTTATATATATAGCAAAACCGCCTTTTTTGGGGCGGTTTTGTTATTTTATATCATCTCGTATAGATTCACTGTTTCTATGCCCTTTGTTGTGGCCTTTCGCATCGTAGAACCCGTACCGCTGCGTGGTGCGCCATTGTGGTAAGCATATATTTTTGTGGCGTTGTCGATTAGAAAGTCGTTTCGTTTGTGGTACAGTGCATTTGATGTATAACTCTCAGCCAAGACCAGATCCTCGTCCGCTTGTGCTAACATCTGGTTGTATAGAAATTTATCTTTGGGAGAATACTTTTCTTCTTGCCCCAGAAATGGTATTACCGCAATAAGCTTTATATCGTCATACTGCTTCTTTAGCTCAACCACTACCATTGCCGCCAGCAGGTCAAAACCTATTGCAAACCCCGACATAAAGTTGGTTATTCCATTGTCTAGATATTCTCTCTCTAGTCTAGTGTAAAGTTCTTTTGCGATGATGCTTTTAAGGTTGAACCTGTTTATAAAACTTCGTGAGATAAGCGTGCGGTTGCCTGTAAAGGCGATAGTTTTTTCTTTTACAATTTCCATGATTTTTAGTTATAACCTTGTCGGAAACGGCATAAAAAAGGTACGCCACCGACAAGTTGAAAACCAAGGTACCGCCAAGCACCCAATCGAGATAACAAGCCAGAGCGTACCATATCCATAGTGGATACAATACACTTGCCTTGTTTATCATCTCGATTAAAAAAATTGGCGGTTTTTGGTTATCGGATAAACAATAAGTTGTATGTTAATATTTTATGTTTCTATTTTTTCATTCGCACATATTAAGTTAAAGCCAAGGCCTCTGCCCTAGCTCTACAAAAGTAATAATAAAAGTTGATAATTCCACCAAAGGAACAAAAAAGGTACGCCATCGACAAGTTTGAAAACCGAGGTACCGCCAAGCACCCACCAGCTCAACGAGCCACGGCGCACCGTAGAATTACAAAAAAAGCACCCACATTTCTGTAAGTGCTTGAGATTTAGAGAGTGGGCCCAACAGGGCTTGAACCTGTGACCAATCTGGATTATAAAGCGAGTCAGGTGCTATTTATAAAAACTAAGAAAATAAGCCCTGAACACTTGCTCACCAACATACAATTCCAACTGACATTAAATCCCCACCTATACCATG
>JAWXTS010000079.1:0-7535 GCA_044433305.1 Rikenellaceae bacterium
ACACCCACATCCAGGAGGCCCACAACAACAGCAGACTCCTCAGATGCAGAACCTACAAGAGGTAAAGACCAATGCATTCATAGAGATTCTGAATCTATCCAAATCGCAGATAGAGGATTTCACCGAGCTTTATGTTGCGTATGACAGCGAGATGAACGATGCCGCAGCAACCTACTCGCCAGCTATAAGCCAGCTGAATAGAGTCGATAGAAGCACCGTCTCATACGACCAAGTCAATGATGTTATTCAGGCTCAGATAGACCTTGCGCAGGCACTCATAGATATAAAGAGTAAATATCTAAAGCTTTTCAGCAAGGTGCTTAGCCCATCGCAAACTCTAGGTCTCTTCCAGCAAGAGAACATGATACGCACCAAGATACAGGATGAACAAAAAAGGCGTTCTCGCCAAGAGTAGTTAGAAATAAGAACATAATAAAAGGAGCCTAAATCACTTCCACAGCGGAAAGATTTAGGCTCCTTTTCTATTACTGAAGTTATGTTATCCTAGGTAGGATTTAAGCAACTTGCTACGAGAGCTATGACGCAAACGGCGGATAGCTTTTTCTTTAATCTGACGTACACGCTCGCGTGTAAGACCGAACTTCTCGCCTATCTCCTCTAGTGTCATCTCTGAGCAACCTATGCCGAAAAAGTAACGGATGATATCACGTTCGCGGTCAGTAAGTGTAGACAACGCGCGATCAACCTCCATGCCCAGCGACTCGTTTATAAGTCCACGGTCGGCAATAGGTGAGTCGTTATTTACAAGTACATCCAACAGGCTGTTGTCCTCGCCATCAGAGAAAGGAGCATCCACAGACACGTGGCGACCTGAGACACGAAGCGTATCAGATACTTTCTCTTTCGGAAGGTCAAGCTCGTCGGCTAGCTCCTCAGGAGAAGGAGTACGTTCGTGCTCCTGCTCAAAGCGAGCAAAGGCCTTATTGATTTTGTTTAGTGAACCAACTTGGTTGAGTGGCAAGCGCACAATACGAGATTGCTCTGCTAGAGCCTGAAGAATAGACTGACGAATCCACCATACAGCATAAGAGATGAATTTGAATCCACGTGTTTCATCAAACTTCTCTGCTGCTTTGATTAGACCCAAGTTGCCCTCATTGATAAGGTCAGGCAATGAAAGTCCTTGATTCTGATATTGTTTTGCTACCGAAACCACGAAACGCAGGTTGGCACGAGTTAATTTCTCAAGAGCGATTTTATCACCTTTCTTGATTCGTTGGGCCAACTCCACTTCATCTTCAACAGTGATTAGGTCTTCTTTGCCTATTTCTTGAAGGTATTTATCTAGAGAGGCACTCTCGCGATTAGTGATCGACTTGGTAATTTTTAACTGGCGCATTTCAATTTATTTAAATTTGTAATCTACATCTTGGGGCGGCTCGGCTTAAAAAAAGCCATAGCCTCTCTAGGTTAACAGTAAAGAGGCTATGGTTTTATGCTAAACTAAAGGTTTGTTATTCACCTACAATAGAGTAACTCATGGCTCTTCCGTCTTGGTAAACACCTTCGATATGTTGAATCTTGCCACTAAGTAGGCTCAACTCAGACAAGCTATCTATCTGCTTACCATTAATATGGGTTATAATGTAACCAGAGCGTATGCGAGCCTTAGCAAGTAGGCCATTTGCATCTACCGAAGTAACAACTACACCACCTTTAATATTCAATGATTTAGCTTTCTTCTCACTAAGATTAGCAAAATTACCGCCCAAAGCATCAACAAAATTAACTGTTTCGCTAGTCACTATCTCTGTGTTACCAGACCTATTACGCAAAGTGACATCAAATTGTTTCACTTTACCACTTCTTTTTACAGAAACTTTTACATTATCGTTAGGACGATGCTTAGCGATGATTTCTAGAAGTGCTCCTGTGCTCTCTATTTTAACTCCATCTATCTCTGTTATGACATCTCCTTCTTGGATTCCTGCCGCCTGAGCAGCACCACCCTCACTAACGGTTGCCACATAGATACCCTCTTTCTCGCTTATGCCAGTCTTGTCTCCCATCTGGTCGATAAACGTGTCGTCTATCTCGCGGAAGGCTACACCCAACATAGCGCGCTGTACAACACCATACTCCTTAAGGTCGACAACGACTTTCTTTACAATAGCCTCGGGAACGGCAAACGAATAACCCGTGTAGCTGCCTGTTGGCGACTTGATAACAGTATTGATACCAACCAACTCACCCTTAACATTAACCAACGCGCCACCACTATTACCAGGGTTGACCGCGGCATCGGTCTGCAAGAATGACTCTATGCGAAACTGATTAGGGATAACATCCAGATTACGTGCCTTGGCACTGATGATACCTGCTGTTACGGTATTCGACAAATCAAAAGGGCTGCCAATAGCCAAAACCCACTCACCTAGTCGAAGCTCGTCTGAGTTGCCAAAAGGAACTGTCGGAAGGTCCTCAGCTTCAATCTTGATTAGAGCCACGTCTGTGGTTGGGTCCGTACCGATAATTCTGGCAGAGAAAGTACGTCTGTCATTAAGGGTAACCTTAAGTTCGCTGGCGTTTTCTACAACATGATTATTGGTAACGATAAAGCCATCGGTGCTAATAATTACACCACTACCACCACTGCGTCGCTCGCTAGATTGTGGAGACTGCTGATAACTGCCTTGGGGCACACCAAAAAACTCGAAGAAAGGATCATAGCTTCTACTTGAGCTAGAGGAACTCTGCACTTTTTCTATTTTTTCGATATTAACAACACCCTGAACCGCATTCTCTGCGGCATAAGTCAAATCTGGGTATTTATCTCTATCATAGCTAGTAAAGTGGCTACCAGCCTGTGGCATAGTGTTTATGACTTGTGCAGAGTGGGTGGATGTACTGTTTCTGCGGTTGATAAGAACCGTGGTTGCTGCTGTAACGGCAATAACCGATACAAAGAGCATCAAGGGCATTAAAACCTTTTTCATAGTAATAAATTTTTAAAAAAAATTAAACACTCAAAAAGGTAGAAATTATCATAGGCTTGGTATCTATTCTTAATTTTGTCTTTAATAAAATTAGAGCTATATGAAAAATGACCAGAATCGTTTTTGTAGATTCCGGTCATTACTCATGCTCTACTGCAAAATAAACGCAGTATCTTATATCGATATTGTGTTAGGCGATAGAAAACTCTTTTTGTAGACGTTCAACCTCGTCTGTTTTCTCCCATGCAAAGAACTCAACTTCGCGCACCACCTTAACCTCGTTCTCAACAAAGGTAACTTGTTGAGTATAAGGGCGATTACCGAAGTGACCATAAGATGCCGTAGCCTCAAAAATCGGGTTGCGCAAACCAAAACGCTCTATGATTTTTGCAGGGCGCAAATCAAACATTTTTGATATACGATTTGCTATCTCGCCATCGCTCATTTCTACATTAGAGTGTCCTTTAGTATCTACATATATGCTCAATGGCTCTGCAATACCTATGGCATAAGAAAGCTGAACCAAGGCCTCGCTAGCCACTCCAGCAGCAACAAGATTCTTAGCTATATGGCGTGCCGCATAGGCTGCCGAGCGGTCAACTTTAGAGCTGTCCTTGCCAGAGAAAGCACCGCCACCATGTGCGCCACGACCTCCATAAGTATCTACAATAATCTTACGACCTGTAAGACCTGTATCTCCGTGAGGACCACCAATAACAAACTTACCTGTTGGGTTGACATGCAAGATATAATCCTCGCCGATAAGCTCTGAAAGTGGGTCTCCAGCGCGCTCTAGGCGTGCCTTAACGCGTGGAAGTAGTATTGTGCGAACATCCTCTTTAATCTTTGCACACATAGCCTCTTCGGCCTGCGACTCGCTCATAGAGGCACCCTCGCCTACTCCAACCTTAATAAACTCGTCGTGCTGAGTAGAAACAACGATAGTATGTATTCTTTGTGCCACATTATTGTCATCGTACTCGATAGTGACCTGACTCTTAGCGTCTGGGCGCAGGTAATTCATCTGAACACCCTCGCGACGAATAACAGCAAGTTCCTTAAGTATTACGTGCGAAAGCATCAAGGTAGCAGGCATATATTCGCGGCTTTCATTACAAGCATAACCAAACATAATACCTTGGTCACCAGCTCCTTGGTCCTCTTGAACCTCGCGCACAACGCCACGGTTAATATCTGGTGATTGCTCGTGTATAGCTGAGATAACGCCACAAGAATTGCCATCAAACATATAATCACTCTTGGTATAACCTATCTTGTTGATTACGCGGCGTGCCACGTTCTGAACATCAACATAGGCTGTCGAGCACACCTCGCCTGCAACAACAACAAGACCTGTTGTGCACAATGTCTCGCAGGCAACCTTTGAGCTAGGGTCATAACGCAAGAACTCGTCGAGTATGGCGTCCGAAATTTGATCTGAAACTTTGTCTGGGTGTCCTTCAGACACCGACTCTGATGTAAATAAAAATCCCATTTTTCTAAATTTATTAAGACAACGCAACACACCTGAAAAAAGAGGCATCGCTTGTCAAATTAATATTTGTCTAATGGAAGTAATTGGGGGTATACAAGGTACAAAACAGAATGCAAAAAATTTAGCATTTTTTTGTGTGGTTGCAAGCGTCCAAATCTCTCCACATTATTTTCTAACGCCACAAAGGTAGTAATATTTTACTAAGATATACAACTTTAAACAAACAAAAAGTCTGACCAATAACATAAACACCTATTAATCAGACTTTTATACTTACAGTATAACTTTACTAGTTAGCGTTTACAGGCTCTAGTTGCATCTCTAATTTGCGCACATATTCTTGAACGTCGGGTGAAAGGTCATCCTCTCTATCACGCCACAAGCCTTCCTCTACAAGCTTCGTCCTTAATTCATCTATATCTATCATTATAGGGAAAGCTGGTTTGTCATACTGCTCAACAACAGGGCGCAAAGGCTCTAGTATTGTGCGAGTAAACACATCCTTAAACTCTGGTCGTCTATCCTGCTGCCATACAAATCCAGGCAACAAAAGCGACTGAGTATCAGGGATTTTATTCATAGGATAAATGGTGTATGCTGGCTCGGTATAGAAGGTTATGGTCTCCATAGCCCTATCCTCAATGATAAACGTTATATTCGCACTCTCGGCCACCAAAAAGCCCGTTATTAGTCGTGTCGAATCCTCGGTCATATAGTAGTAGGTCTGTGAGTTGCCATCAACATCGACCTGATACATTTCATTATCTCTAAAGAGTGCGGTAATCTCCCTACCCTTAATCTGATTATAGTGTGCGCTATCTACCTCAGCGGCCATGATAGGTGCACCAGTAAACAAAGCATGGTCAAGCTGCTGGTCCTTGCTATACAGAACGGCTTTCTCAGAGGTAATCTGATTCTCTTGGTTCCACATTATTGGATTTCCGAACATGTGAATTGTCGAATCAATGGAGTAACCAACCATAGAGTCACATACCATCTGCACATCGTGTCTATAAGCCTTGACATTTCCAAAGGCATGGAAGAATCGCTGTTCCATGCTAGCGGTATCAACAGCCACCGTATCTTGCTCGATAATAGTAACTATATCCTCGGGTGGTGCAATCTGAGATGCCGTATCTGCTTCGATAATAACTGCAGTATTTTCTACAACAAGGCTATCCTGCCCCATCTTGGCAAGCAATTTATTTTGTCTATCTAGAATCTTCTGAGCTATCTTTTGGTCACGAGCTTCGCGCTTAGCCTCGCGTGCAGCTTGTTTCTGCTCGCGCGCCTGAGCCTTAGCTTGTGCCTTGAGCTGCTTTTCGGTAGGCTCTGGTTCTATGGCAGGTTCTTCTACCTCAGGTGCTTCGGCAACATTGTGGTCATGATTATGGTCGTGGTCATCGTGGTTGTGTTCGCGATCGCGAACCTCCCTATCTCTTGAGGCATGCTCGCGCATGTCTGCATCATCTGGACGTAAACGATCCATGCCGCCCATGAAATTCTCGCGCACTAATGAGTCTGCAAAAAATTCTCCTACCGCAAGACTATCCACCTCTGGCTCTAGGTCACTCTCTTTATATAGTGCAGTCACCATCAACATAGTGTCGGCACGAAGATAAAGCGTATCTTGGTCCTGCTCATAGCTAGCAATAGACGGATTCTGAGTAAGCAATATTCTGTCGCCATCATCCTTGTCATAGGTAGCATAGTCGCCAAAGGCAAATGACAAGTTCTCTTTATCAAATATTTGTATGTCGCGCTGCATGATAGCCAGCTCATTAATGGCATCATACCATATCGAGTCGGCGCGAATCTCCTGCTCCTCAGTTAGAATATAGGAATTTTTGGTGAAGTCATATATCTTGGTCTCTGTTTGATAGCTACCCTGATCGGCCATCAAGAATTCGCCCTCATCACTCCAGATGCGAGTGTTATTAAAGAAGTAAGCCCTCTTCTCGTCTGTATTGTAGCGTACAGAATCTGTCGACAGCTTATAGATACTATCCTGCATCTGCACACTCTGCGAGGCTATCATATCGTGGGTGTCAGAGTAGTAGTATCCATCCTCTGCCTCTAGGCGAGTGTCTCCCTGACGCATAATACCTCCCTCAGAAAAACGGCCTATATTATCGAGTGTGTTAAAGCTAAATTTGCGCGTGTAGAGAGTGGCATCACCATCAAGCACTTTTACAAGTGGCGACTGAACATCAACCGTATTGGTAAGCCCATTGTATGTGGCCCTATCGCCATAAATAAATGTTGAGTCCTGAGTGATTATAACATTATTATAGCACTCCATTCTCCTCTCACCATAGCGCACAGCACTATCACATGTTATAACAGCACCGTTGTGATAAAAAATAACATTACCCACTAAAGAATAGGCGCTAGAGTCGCTAGTCTTTACGGGTAACATAACATCGGCCGAAAAGTCAACTTTCCGGCCATTGTCTTGAGCTCCAGCATAAAACATCGTTAAAACGAGTTGTAATACTGCTATGGTTGTAAATATTCTACGTTTTTTCACTTATATTATTTGAACCAGAATTGATTTTCAAACTCGGCATCTTTGAATCTGTCGTCTATACGTATATACATACTCTCGACTTTCTTCTCTACAAAATCTTGGAATGCCTGATTCTTTTTATCTGTCAGAGCTATATTCTCTATACTGATATAGTCATCATTAATATTAGCTTGGTGTGAAGGAACAATCTCGATAAGCTTAATCATATTAGCCATAACATTACCTTTTGTGTCTTCGCTAATAAATGGTTTAGAGATATCGCCTTCCTTCATCATTGAAATCTGATTGTAGTTATCACGACCCAAGTCCTCCTTCATAAAGCGATTGGTTGCCAAACGAGCATCCATAGCTTGGTATAGCTCCAAGATGTCAAAGTTGGTAACAACACCACCGTTTAGTTTAGAGTACTTGTCATCTGAATATCTAGCTGCTGCATCGGCAAAACTCAAAGGATCATCCTCTCTAGTGATTTGCATGCGAGCCGAGTCTAACACTGCTACTGCTCCCGATAGCTCCTCGTCTGTAAATGTAGGACGGATAAGTATGTGACGGC
>JAWXTS010000080.1:0-7423 GCA_044433305.1 Rikenellaceae bacterium
CTATGGTCGTAAAAAATGACCCTACTTTGATGTTTACCAATGCTGGCATGAATCAATTTAAGGACTTATTTTTGGGTAATGCCCCAGTTAAAGATTCTCGTATAGCAGACACTCAAAAATGTTTGCGTGTGTCGGGCAAGCACAATGACCTCGAAGAAGTGGGTCATGACACTTACCACCACACCATGTTTGAGATGTTGGGTAACTGGTCATTCGGTGACTATTTCAAGAAAGAAGCTATCGAGTGGGCTTGGGAGTTGCTAGTCGACGTATATAAGATGCCTAAAGATCGTATCTATGCAACTATCTTCGAGGGCAGCAAGGAAGACGGCGTAGAGAGAGATAATGAGGCTTATGAGCTTTGGAGTCAGTTCTTGCCAGCCGACCATATTATACTTGGTAATAAGCATGATAACTTCTGGGAGATGGGAGATACAGGTCCTTGTGGTCCATGTAGCGAGATTCACTTCGACTTGCGCAGCGACGAGGAACGCCAAAAAGTAGACGGTGCAAGCATGGTTAACCAAGGTCACTACCTAGTGATTGAAATCTGGAACCTTGTATTCATGCAGTTCAACCGCAAAGCAAATGGCCAGCTAGAGCCACTTCCAAATAGCCATGTTGATACAGGTATGGGCTTTGAGCGTTTGTGTATGGTTTTGCAGGGCGTGCAGAGCAACTATGACACAGACGTGTTTACGCCTATGATTGGCAAGCTGTCTGAGATGTCAAATAAGAAATATGGTCAAGACATCAAGGCAGATATTGCCATGCGTGTTATTGCCGACCATATTCGTGCCATAGCTTTCTCTATCGCTGATGGTCAGCTTCCATCGAACGTTAAGGCTGGATATGTTATTCGTCGTATCTTGCGCCGTGCAGTACGTTATGGTTATACTTACTTAGGTTTCAACGAGCCATTCTTGTGCAAGCTGGTAGATACGCTAGTGGAGCAGATGGGAGGTCAGTTTGCTGAGCTTAAATCTCAGAAGGAGCTTATCGAAAAGGTTATAGCTGAGGAGGAGGCTTCGTTCTTGAGAACTCTTGCAACAGGTATCAACTTGCTTGACAATATAATGAAAAAACAGGGTGAGGCTGGTAGCAAAACCATCTCTGGTGCTGACGCCTTCACTCTATATGATACTTACGGATTTCCGATAGATTTGACAGAGCTTATCGCTCGTGAGAATGGATATGATGTTGATCTGGAGCAATTTGAGAAAGAGCTAGGCAAGCAGAAAGAACGTTCGCGTAATGCTGCTGCTGTTGATACGGGCGACTGGATAGAGCTTCTTCCTGTTCGTCAGAGTGAGTTTGTGGGTTATGATAGCCTAGAGTCAAATGTTAAGATTGCTCGCTACCGTAAGGTGGTTTCAAAGACTAAATCTTTCTATCAACTTGTATTTGATAAGACTCCTTTCTATGGTAACTCTGGTGGTCAGATAGGAGACAAGGGCCAGCTAGTAAATGGTGGAGAGGTGATAGAAATCACTGATACTCAGAAAGAAAACGGCCTTACTATACATATAGTATCAAAATTGCCAGAGGATATAAACGCTCAGTTTGTGGCCAAGGTGAATGTCGATGCTCGTAAGAGTATCGCTGCCAACCACACTGCGACTCACCTTATGCACGAGGCTCTAAGAGATGTGCTAGGCACTCACGTTGAGCAAAAAGGTTCTTTGGTGTGTGCAGAGTATCTTCGTTTTGACTTCAGCCACTTCCAGAAGGTTAGCGACGAGCAGATTAGACAAGTCGAGCAGAAGGTTAACACCGCCATCCGCGCCAACTATATGTTGGAGGAAACTCGCGACTGCCCAATAGAAAAAGCCTCTGAGCTAGGAGCTATGATGCTCTTTGGTGAGAAATATGGCGATGCGGTACGCGTAATTAAATACGGCAGCTCGATAGAGCTTTGCGGTGGAACACACGTGGGAGCAACAGGTCAGATAGGTCTGTTTAAGATAGTCTCTGAGGGTGCTACATCTGCTGGTGTGAGACGTATCGAGGCTGTTACGGCTGTTGCAGCAGAGAACTTCATGTACAACGTGGTTGACACCATGCGTGATATTCAGAAATTTGTAAATAATAACTCTGTTGTTACTGCTATTCAGCGTTTGCTAGAGCAGAACGAGGAACTAAATAAAGAGATTGAGTTGTTCAAGAACGAGAAAACAGCTCAGTTTAAGGAACGTATCAAGAAAGAACTTGTAGAGGTTGGTGGGGTGATGTTGTTTGTTCGTCAGATGGACCTTGCTCCAGATATGATTAAGAACATCGTTTTTGCACTACGTAGCGATATTCCAAACCTTGTTGCTGTTATAGGCTCGGTTGTTGCAGATAAACCTACGTTGACAGTTGCGTTGGGTGATGATATTGTGGCTCAAGGCTTCAATGCTGGTGCTATCGTTCGTCAGGCTGCCAAGGAGATTAACGGCGGCGGTGGCGGCCAAGCATTCTTTGCAACAGCGGGAGGTAAGAATGCTGCTGGCATAGAGAAAGCTATCTTTGCAGCTAAAGAATTGTTGAACATAAAATAAAAAGAAGATATGAATAAAGTATTATTGATGATTCTTGATGGCTGGGGTGCAGGAAATCACTCTGAGTCTGATGTAATCTATTCGGCTAATCCAGAGTATGTTAACTCTTTGGAGGCTAAGTACCCTAACGCTCAGTTGCTTGCTTCTGGCGAGAATGTCGGTTTGCCTGATGGCCAGATGGGTAATTCAGAGGTGGGTCACCTTAACATAGGTGCTGGACGCGTTGTTTTCCAAGACCTTGTTAAAATCAACCGTGCATGCCGCGACAACTCTATCCTTGAGAATGAGCAGATTAAGGCAGCTTTTGACTATGCTAAAACCAATGGTAAACAAGTTCACTTTATGGGTCTTGTTTCTAATGGTGGAGTACACAGTTCTATGGAGCACCTTATGAAGCTATGCGATATATCTAAGGTATATGGCATCGAAAACACTTTCATCCACTGCTTTATGGATGGTCGTGATACAGACCCAAGAAGCGGTAAGGGTTTCTTGCAACAACTGCAAGACCACTGCGCTGAGTCAGCAGGCAAGATAGCTTCTGTTGTGGGTCGCTACTATGCAATGGACCGTGACCAGAGATGGGAGCGCGTGAAGGTTGCTTACGATCTATTGGTTAAAGGTGAGGGCGAGAAAGTTACTGATGCCGTAGCTGCGGTTCAGACTTCTTATGATGCCGATGTTACTGATGAGTTCATCAAACCTATCACTTGTGTAGGTGCTGACGGTGAACCTGTTGGAACGGTTAAAGAGGGTGATATGGTTATCTTCTTCAACTACCGTAATGACAGAGCCAAGGAGCTTACAGTTGTTCTTACTCAAGAGGATATGCCAGAGCAAGGTATGAAAACTTTGCCTCTATACTATTGCACTATGACTCCTTATGATGCTAAGTTCAAAGGTCTTCATATCTTGTTTGACAAGGATAATGTTAAGAACACTCTTGGTGAATATATATCTTCTTTGGGTCTTTCTCAACTACGTATTGCCGAGACAGAGAAATATGCTCACGTAACATTCTTTATGAATGGTGGTCGCGAGGAGGCTTTTGTTAACGAGGAGCGTATCTTGATTCCTTCGCCAAAGGTTGCTACTTATGACTTGCAGCCAGAGATGAGTGCTCCAGAGGTTGCGGATGCTCTTGTTGAGCAAATCAATACAGAGAAGTTTGACTTTATAGCTTTGAACTTTGCTAACGGCGACATGGTTGGACATACGGGCTTCTATGATGCTATCGTTAAGGCTGTTAAGACAGTAGATAGCTGTGTGGAGAAAGTTGTGGAGGCAGCCAAAGCACATAACTACGAGGTTGTTATCATCGCCGATCACGGTAATGCAGACAACGCAGTTAATGCAGACGGTTCACCAAATACGGCTCACTCGTTGAATCCTGTGCCAATTATCGTTGTTTCAGATCGCATCAAGAGCGTTAAGAGTGGCGTGTTGGCAGATGTAGCTCCAACCGTTATTAAGATGATGGGTGTTGAGCAGCCAGCCGAAATGACAGGAACACCATTGGTATAGGTTCTTCTTATACCTTATATATATGGGGCGCAGCTAATATTAGTTGCGCCCCATTTTGTTATATGATGCCTTTTTTACATCTCGCCTAGCAAATCGCGTATCACCACCGAGGCACATGTGCAGCCAAAAACAGCTGGCATATAGGATATTGTACCAACGTTGGATTTCTTGTTCTGCTCCTCAGATATTATCATGGCACCCTCGCGTACTGGCTCGGCCGAGAAAACTACGCGGAAGCCCTTGCGTATGCCTTGCTTGTGCAGTCTTTTGCGCAACATGTGGGCTAGGGGGCAGTGGTGAGACTTTGATATATCCTTGACTTCTACTATCGTAGGGTCGGTTTTGGCTCCTGCGCCCATGGAGCTAACCAGCGGAATTTTGCGCTCTAGAGCACCAATTATAAGATTCACCTTAGGTGATAGGGTATCTATTGCGTCGACTATGTAGTCGTACTTTGCGCCGTCGAGAAGCTGATCCGTAAGCTCGTCTTTGATGTATTGTGTTATTACTGTGAGCTTTACATCTGGGTTTATGTCTTTTAGTCGCTCTGCCAAAATATCCGATTTTGCTTTACCTACGGTGCTGTGCAGGGCTATAAGTTGGCGGTTGATGTTCGATAGGCTCACAATGTCGGCATCGACGATGGTCAGCTCGCCTATGCCACTACGTACCAACATCTCTGCTGCATAGGCCCCAACGCCGCCCAGCCCAACGACCGCAACATGAGATTGTTTAAGTATATTTAGTTTCTGCTCTCCGAGTAGGAGTTCTGTACGTTCTAGAAAATCACTCATTATAAGTTGAATATGGTGTTAAAATTGTTGTATGTTTGTTGCTTTAGAACCTCAATATCCATCTCTAAAGTCTGTGCAAAGATAGCATAAAGTTGTTTGATACTAATATCATGGGCGTCGGTTTCTATGAAAAGCCTATCCTTAGGCACGAACTTCAGAGCCTCTAAACTCTTGGGTGAGAGCATGGTACGGTGTCCGAAAGAGATGTAGTGACCTTGGTCTAGAAAGCGTTTTACCGTTTGAGCGTGCCCAACAAAACCATGTATAATAATAGGTGTAGTGGCTCTACTCAGTATGTATAATGTTGGTTCTATGGCCCTTACCGTATGTATGATTATGGGTAGATGGTTTTTGGATGCTATGTCAACTTGTTTCTCGAAAGCCTCAATCTGAAGTGCTTTATCTATCTCTATCGAGTAGTCGAGACCAATTTCGCCTATGGCCAAGGGTTTAGATTGGAGCAGTGTGTCGAGGGTTTCGGTGCTAGCCAAGGCAGCGTCCTTAGGATGGAGACCTATGGAGTGGGGTGAAATAAATTGACTAACACTCTTTAGTGGCGAATAATTAAAAATATCTATCACTTCGGCCCCAGAAGTTGTATGAGTATGAATATTTATGTATGGAATTTGCATGTAATATTGTATTTTTTTCAAAAGTAAGTACCAGCAGGTAGTCCAAAAATAATACCTGGGTTAAAATAATTAAAAAATGTTCAAAAAAAAGAGTTAATTCTGTGTTAATAATTTCACATACAAAAAATAAAAAGCTACTTTTGTAGGTGAATTTATTGAAAACTTACAGAAACGTAAATTTAACTAAATTCCATAGCATTGACAAAACAATTAAAACAAATATCAGTTACCGAAATGTCTAAAGTTATCAAATTAAAAAAAGGTTTTAACATCTCTCTAGTTGGAGAGGCGGCCTTTGAGACGACTAAGACCCTTTCAGCTGCTACTTATGCCATTAAGCCAGATGACTTCGAGATGTTTATCCCAAAACTTCTCGTTAAAGTGGGCGATAAGGTTAAGGCAGGTACTCCATTACTTTTCGACAAAAACAATCCAGAGGTTTTGCTAACTTCACCAGTAAGCGGTACAGTTAGCGACATAGTTAGAGGAGCTAAGCGTAAGCTCCTTTCTGTTTTGGTTGAAGCCGATAAGCAACAAGAATGCGAGACTTTTGAGACAAAAGAGCTGTCAGGTCTAACACGCGATGACGTCAAACAACAATTATTGAAATCAGGTCTTTGGCCGATGATTATCCAACGCCCTTATGGTATCGTTGCTTCGAGCAAGCTGTCGCCTAAGGCTATCTTCGTGTCGGGATTCGATTCATCGCCCCTTGCACCAGACTATAATTACATCCTTTCTCAGGAACTAGATAACTTGAATGCAGGTTTTGCTGTCTTGTCAAAACTTACTGACGGCAAGGTACACCTTAGCTTACTAAATGGTACTAAAGGTGTTCCGAATGAGGTCTCTGGCGTTGAGAAACATGTTTTTGAGGGCAAGCACCCAGCAGGTAATGTAGGTGTTCAGATTCACCACATAGACCCTGTCAACAAAGGCGAGAATGTATGGACAGTGAATATCCAAGATGTAGCCATCATAGGCCGCTTGTTCAATACGGGCCGCGTAGACATGAGCAAAACAGTTGTGCTTACAGGTTCTGAGCTAGTTAAACCTCAATATGCACAGGTTATTATTGGTGCCAAAATGGATAGCATCATTAAAGCTAGCGATATTAAAACCCCAAAAGAAGACTATACAGTACGTATAATAAATGGTAATGTGCTAACAGGAAAGACAAGCTCTAGTGAAGACTACCTTTCTTTCTATAACAATCAAATAACTGTTATCCCTGAGGGTGACAAATTTGAGCTGTTAGGTTGGGCAATGCCTCGATTCAACAAACTGTCAGTTTCTCGCAACTACTTCTCATGGCTTATGCCTAAGAAAAAATACGCGCTCGATACCAACCTTAATGGCGGTAATCGTGCGTTTGTTGTTACGGGACTATTCGAATGTTTCACCCCCATGGATATTTACCCACTCTATCTGCTGAAAGCTATTCTTGCTAAGGATGTAGAAAAGATGGAGAATCTTGGTATCTACGAGATACTGGAAGAAGACCTTGCTCTATGTGAGTTTGTTGACCCTTCAAAAACAGAGATTCAACAGATTGTTAGAGAGGGTTTAAATCTTATGATAAAAGAGTTTAATTAATATGAAGGCACTCAGAAATTTAGTAGATAAAATTAAGCCTAGCTTTGAGAAGGGTGGACGTTTTGAAAAGCTTCATTCAACATTCGATGCTTTCGAGACCTTCTTGTTTGTTCCTGATACGGTTACAACAAAGGGTTGCCACGTGAGAGATTGCAACGACCTTAAGCGTACTATGATAGTGGTAGTTATGGCACTTATGCCAGCTCTGGTATTCGGTATGTATAATGTTGGATTGCAGCACTTTCTTTCGGTAGGAGCATTTGATTGCACACTTTGGTCGTGCTTCTGGTATGGATTCCTAAGAGTACTACCTATAATAGTAGTATCTTATGGCGTT
>JAWXTS010000081.1:0-7312 GCA_044433305.1 Rikenellaceae bacterium
CTTAGTCAGGTTATCTGTACCGATATTGCTAAGGACGGCATGTTGCAAGGTCCATCAACCGAGCTTTATGTCTACCTACAAAATATATTCCCTGATATAGATATTACTGTCAGCGGTGGCATATCTTCGTCGAACGATATATTGTCTCTTAATAGCCTTGGGCTTAAGAGTGTTGTCGTTGGCAAAGCCATATATGAGGGACATATAACTTTCGAGATGTTGAAAACAATGGCTAAATAGAGTACTGCTATGCTAGCAAAAAGAATTATACCGTGCCTAGATATTAAGGACGGAAAGACAGTTAAGGGTATCAACTTCGTTGGGCTGCAAGATGTTGGCGACCCAGTTGAATTGGGACGACGATATGCACTTGAGGGTGCCGACGAGTTGGTATATCTAGATATTAGTGCTACCTTTGAGGGGCGCAGAACTTTCACGGAGCTTGTCGAGCGCATAGCTCAGGCTATAAACATACCTTTCACCGTTGGTGGTGGAATCAGCTCTATCGAGGATGCAGGACGCCTTTTGTCTTGCGGAGCCGATAAGGTGTCGATAAACTCTGCCGCTGTGGCCAACCCTCAGCTTATTAGTGACTTGGCCTCTAAGTATGGCAGTCAGTTTGTGGTTGTGGCAATAGATGCCAAGCAGATAGATGGCGTTTGGAGAGTAACCACACACGGAGGTCGCAATGCCACTGACAAAGAGCTATTTGCATGGGCAATGGAGGCACAGGAGCGTGGCGCAGGAGAGATACTTTTTACCTCTATGGACCATGACGGCACGCGTGCGGGCTATCCATGTGAGACCTTTGCCAAGATGTCGTCTATGTTGTCTATTCCTATTATCGCCTCTGGTGGTGCAGGTAATGTGCAGAACATAGCCGATGTACTTACCGATGGTAAGGCTGATGCAGCCCTTGCGGCAAGTATATTCCACTATGGCGAGATAACCATAGGCGAACTGAAAAGACAATTAAAAGAACAAGATATAATAGTGCGATTATGATAAAATTTAGTGAATTATCAACAGCAAAAAGCTGTGAGGGTCTTGTGCCTGTAATTATTCAGGATGACAATACTTTGAAGGTGCTTATGTTAGGCTATATGAACCAAGAGGCCTATGAGAAAAGCGTGGCTGAGGGACGAGTAACCTTCTTTAGCCGCACTAAAGGACGTCTGTGGACCAAGGGCGAGACTAGCGGCCACTACCTTAATATATGCTCTATCGTTAAGGACTGTGACGACGACACACTTCTTATCCGCGTAAACCCGATAGGTCCTACTTGCCACAAGGGTACTACAAGCTGCTTTGGTGGTCGCGAGAACGAGGGCTTCATTCGTTTCTTGAGCGACTTTATTACTCGCCGCAAACAAGAGATGCCAGAGGGTTCTTATACCACTCACCTATTTAACAAAGGCATAAACAAGATAGCTCAGAAAGTGGGCGAGGAGGCTGTCGAGACAGTAATCGAGGCAATAGATTGTAATGACGAGCGTCTGTTGTATGAGGCTTCAGATTTGATGTATCACTACCTTGTACTGCTTGCAGCCAAGGGTATGAGCCTTGCCGACATAGAAGAGGAACTAGCATCACGACATAAATAAAACAATATAATGGAACAAAAAACTATTGGTATAGCATGTGACCATGCAGGCTACCAGCTAAAGGAATTTATGACAGGCTACCTTGGCAGCCTAGGCTATGATGTTTTGGATTATGGTTGCCATAGTGAGGAGAACTGCGACTATCCAGATTTTGCTCACGAGCTAGCTAAAGGCATAGAGGATGGTGACTGCACCAGAGGTATCGCCGTGTGTGGTAGCGGAAATGGCATAGCCATGACCTTGAATAAACACCAAAGTATTCGTGCTGCAATATGTTGGCAAAGCGAGATAGCGTCTCTAGCAAGTCAGCACAACAATGCTAATGTGTGCGTTCTGCCGGGTCGATTTATTGATAACACTACGGCAGCATCTATCGTAGATAGCTTCTTGGATACGCCTTTCGAGGGTGGTCGCCACCAAGCACGCCTAGATAAGATGCCTGTGAGATAGGGCGTTGGGTAAAACTATAAATAATAAGGCTCGATTAACCAATATGGTAATCGAGCCTTACTTATTTCCGATGATCAGCACACCTTAATCTTCGCTGTTGTTATTAGCAAATGCTTGTTGAAGCAGAAAGTCTATATGCAACAGGTCGAAATCTTCTTGAATGACAGTTTCAAAAAATAAGTCCTGATCATACTCTTCTTCTAAATTGTGTTCAGAGTACGCGTTTTTCATAGGCAGCATTAGGATTTTAGAATATAACGCGTGCCTATTATGTAATATTGTCTTAGTTGGTTGACAATATTATATTTTTATCTTTCATAATCTTACGTAGATTGATAAGCGCGTATCTCATACGACCCAGAGCGGTGTTTATGCTCACCCCTGTGGTGTCAGAAATATCTTTAAAACTCATGTTGTTAAAGTAACGCATCATAACAACTTCGCGTTGCTCCTCGGGCAGGCACTCCACCATTTTGCGCACATCGCTGTGGATTTGACTTGTAATCATCTGGTCTTCCACCGTGTCGTCAGAGAAACTCTTGTTGTTAAGCAGGTCATATCCTGCATCATCCTCGGTGATGTGGGTATGCTTTTTTGATTGACGGAAGTGGTCTATAACGCTGTTGTGAGCAATGCGAAGCACCCACGCTATAAATTTACCATTATCTGTATAGCGATCCTCTTCGATAAATCGAAGTACCTTGATGAATGTGTCTTGAGTGATATCTTCAGCTAGTTCACGATTGCGCACCATAATATTAACGTGATCAAACACACGTTTCTTGTGACGCTCTACTAACTCTGAAATTGCAGCTTTATTACCCTCACGATATATGATGAGCAAATTTGCATCGCTCATCTCGTTAATCTTAGCTAGATTCATAACTACTCGTATTTTGTTGGTTTTAGAGTAGAGTTTGTCTATAGGCAGGTAATTTTAATTGATTTTAGTTTCCACAATGTTAGTGTTTTTTTTTGATAAAACAAAATTTACACTAAAATTTTTCATTTTTTGGCAATATTTGTACAAAATTTACGTGTGTGCACAAATCGTTCATTGTCGGTGATTTTATTGCAAAATCTGTGCCACATATGGCTGAGGCTATAACTTAAATAGCTCTTGGTATTCTTGCTCTTTGAACCCCACTAGAACCTTGCCCCTATGCACCAGAATAGGTCTTTTGACCAGTTTGCCGTCGCTACTAAGCAGCTCAAGCGACTGCTCTAATGTGTTGGTCTTTAGTAGGTCCTTGACTCCAAGTTCACGATATTTGACACCCGAGGTGTTGAACATCTTATTTATGGTAAGGCCACTTTGGTCGAACCATGTGGTTATTTCCTCTAGGGTAGGGTTGTCGACTGTGATGTCGCGACTTTCGACTTCTATGTCGTTTGCCTTAAGCCACTTGCTAGCTTTAGTGCAGGTGCCGCATTTGCTGTAACACAAGAATAATGGTTTCATAATGTGTGTAATTTATATTTTACAAAAAGAGGTCTAGAAACTAATCTAGACCCCCTTTATACTTATTGCCTTGGTGATTATTGCTCCTCTACTGCAGAGAAGTCTGGAACCAAGATACGTCCGCAATACTCACAAACGATAATCTTCTTAGACAAAAGAATATCGAATTGTCTTTGAGGAGGTATGCGGTTGAAGCAACCACCGCAAGAGTTACGTTGAACAGAAACTACGCCTAGTCCGTTTCTAACATTCTTACGAATACGGTTGTAAGCAGATAGAAGACGTTCGTCGATTTTTTCTGCTGCTTTAGCTGACTGAACCTCTAGCTTAGCTATGTCCTGAGCTGTCTCTTGGTCGATAGTGTCAAGCTCGGTTTTCTTAGCTGCAAGGTCGATTCTGCGCTCCTCTGCAGCTACAATAGCAGCTTCTAGCTGTGATGATTTTACTGTTATCTCAGCATTCAGACCGCGTATGTCTTTTTCTGCTAGCTCGATGTCAAGAGATGCGTCCTCGATTTGTTTAGACAGAGAGTCGTACTCGCGATTGTTACGTACATTGCCTTGTTGCTCGTTGTACTTAGCAATCTTGATTTTAGACATCTCGATTTGCTCCTTGCTGTTGCTAACTTGAGTGTTGGTTGCAGCGATAGCCTCTTTGATGTTTTCGATACGAGTTTCTAGTCCAGCGACCTCATCTTCAAGATCTTGCACCTCAAGAGGAAGCTCGCCTTTAAGCTTGTTTATCTCGTCGATTTTTGAATCTATCTGCTGTAAGTCGTACAGAGCATGAATCTTATCCTGCATTGAATAATCTGTCTCCAACGTCTTTTTGCTTGATGTAGCCATATCTTTTATTATAAATAGTTTACGGGATTTTTTGAAAACTTACTTTTATGGATTGCAAAAGTAGGAATTTTTTTTCTAATAACCTCAAATAATAGTTGAATTGCTGAATATTCGCTCTCAAAATGTCCCATATCCACTGCAATTATTCTATTTTCGGGTGTAAAAAAGTCATTATACTTAAAGTCAGCAGCCATGTAGATGTCCGCTTCAACCTCAATAGCTTTGGTTATAAGGTAGGCTCCCGAGCCACTCGAAAGGGCTATGGTTGATACCTTGTCTTTGGTTATTTTGCTGTGTCTTAGGGTTTTGATGTTAAATAGAGACTTAAGGTTCTCCAAAAACTCTATTGTATCCATCGGTTGGTCCAGAGTTCCCACCACGCCATATCCTGTTGTGTTGCCGTTGTAGGAGCTTTGGGGGTCAAGAATTTTCATGTTTTTTAGACCTATCATGTGGCCATTAAAAAAACTTAGTCCCTCGTGGGTACTGTCGAGGTTTGTATGTGCAGAATATATAGTAAGGTTGTGTGTTATAGCCTTACGTATTATTTTCTCCGTGTCGGTATCTTCGCCCACTCTGCGCAAGGGGTGGAACAGAAGTGGATGGTGCGATATTACGAGCTCTGCTCCAAGTTCTATGGCCTCGTCTATCACAGGTTCTGTTATATCCACGCACAGCAGTACTGAGCTTACTGGGTTGGATAGCGAACCCACGGCCAGCCCACTGTTGTCAAAGTCGGCCTGAAGGCTTAGTGGTGCAAAATCTTCTATTATGCTGGTTATGTCTTTTACTATCATAGTTATAGAACTATTCTAATGGTGTTAATATTGTTCTAGAAGAGGGTTTGTTCGTGCACTTCAATATGCTGTTCATAGCTTATTGTGTGGTCCTCTGTCTGTTCTAGAGTTTGTTCTTGGCTTGCCTGTTCGTTGTTGTCTTCTGGCTCTGTGGTGTTTTGCTCAAAGAGCTCATCGCTCTTCTCATCGTCCTGCGCGGCCTCTGCTGTGGTGGAAGCCTGAGGCGTGAAAGGCTCTATATACTCATCCTGAAGATTTATTACGGCAAGTTCATTGTCCTCAAAAAGTTCTTGCTTGATTTCCAGCAGCATCGACTTTACACTCAGCAGACGCTCTACGATTTCGGCTCTGCGCATAACTTCGTTTCTGTTGCTACCAAGGGCTTTGTTCGCTCCCTCAAGGGTCATGCCTTGTTCTTTAACTAGGTGGTATATGAGTTTAAGGTTCTCTACATCTGTGGGCGTAAACATTCTATTGCCCTTTTTGTTCCTATGGGGCTTGAGTATGGGAAAGCGGCTTTCCCAAAAACGTATGGTTGTGGTGTTGACATCGAGCAGCTCGGCTACCTCACCCATAGAGTAGAATATTTTACGTGATTTATTTTCGGACATATCAAATTTATATTACCTCGCAAGGTATAAATTTTATGGCAGTTTTGCAAACGAATAATTCTTACTTACCTTTGTGGACTAGATATTTTTAAATTAATTGCTATGTTTTTTAGTTCCAAGGTAGTTTCTGGTAAGAAATTAGGACGTACCATAGGTTTTCCTACTGCCAATTTGCACGTCGACGCAAGTGTGGCCCTGCCCGAGAATGGTGTCTATGCAGCGCGCGTGGTGGTGGGTGGACAGCAGTATTCTGCCATGGCATATATAGGCACACGTCCCACGGTCGATTTGGGAGGGGGAGTGCTTGTCGAAGTTAGCATCATGGACTTTGATTCGGATATTTATGGCTCTCAGATACAGGTGGAGCTAGTGGCTTTTATCCGTGGCGAGCAGAAGTTCGACTCGCTAGAACAGCTGCGCGAGCAGATAATGCTAGATAAGAAACGCATAGTAGAGGTGCTAGGACTTTAGTATACTCTTAAAGCTTATAATACCATTCTTTATTGCTGTTGCAAGAGTTCCTATTTGCTGTGATTTGTGATATATCTGTTGTATCACATAGCTTATAGAAAACATCTTAGTGCTAGATTGATAGCTCTTTTTGATTACCTTCTGTTGACTCTTAATCTGAGAGTTCAATTCTACGATAACTTGTCTTAGCTGAGTGAGATTTTTTATGTTGCTGTACATGTGTTTTTATTTGTGGTGTTCAGGGAAAAAAGCTTTGCAAAGAACTCTTACCATGCTGTCTGCAAATAGCTTGTGTTTAAGCCTATAAAACATAAAGGCCACTGCTATATATATGAGCGAGATGGATATAAGTCCCCAGCTCATAGAGTCGAACAGCTCTGATAGGTAGTTGGTGAGTAGTATGGTTATTAGAATCACCGTCAGTCCAACAAAAAAAGCCGCAATCGCACATGCAATCACGGCAGAAAATATTGTTGACAGGCTATCGATAGATACCAGCTTGGCTCTTGTGGTTCTGAGTTCTGCATATCTGTGAACCTCAATAAATAGCTGTTCGATTTTATTTGATTTAGAATCTGCTGCCATGGTAGAGGTTATTCTTGTTCTAGGGCTTCTTTTTGCTCCATGATGCAGTCTTTCATTTGTTTGATTTTGCCGTCTGCTTTGCGCATGTGCTCCTTGATATGTTCTTTGATGTGTGCACGTGTCTTTTTTCCTGAGTGAGGGGCAACGAATATCGCTGCTGCAAATCCTGCTGCCGCGCCGCCTATGAAGGCTAGAAGGGGTGAATTTTTCATATTTTTTAAGATTTAATTTGTAAAAACTACTAAAAACCGTTGCATTATTTGTGCCGCGAATAAATTGAATTGTAAATTGCTAGCAAAAAGTGTATCTTTGTCCCCAAATAGATATAGGTATGAGTATAGTAGCAATAGTGGGCCGCCCTAATGTGGGTAAGAGCACGCTTTTCAATCGATTAATAGGTGGCCGTAAAGCCATCGTAAATGATACGGCAGGCACAACACGTGACCGCCATTATGGTCGCTCTGATTGGAGCGGCAGAGAGTTCTCT
>JAWXTS010000082.1:0-7178 GCA_044433305.1 Rikenellaceae bacterium
GTAAATGTAGGACGGATAAGTATGTGACGGCAACGATATACATTATTTGGCATTATCTCTAGCATCTCAATAAGGTGGAAACCATATTCTGTTTCAACAACACCAGACACCTGACCAACAGCAAGTTTAACCATAGCCTCAGAGAAAGGTTTTACAAAACCATCTTTTGATGTAGGGTCCATCTCACCACCACGTACGGCAGAACCATCCACAGAATACATTCTAGCTAGTACATCAAAACGAGTGCCATTCATGATACGTTCACGCATTTCTAGCAGGCGTTCGCGCGCTCTGAACTTAGCATCTTCGGTTGAAGGTGGATATTTAGTTATTTGAGCATAGATATATTGTTCTGGGATTATAGGAAGTTCATCTTTATTTGTACGTCTGTAAAAACGCTCTACCTCACTTGGAGTTACAGTTACGCTGCTCTCAATATCTTGTCTCATGGCTTGAGCATACTGAGACTCTTGGAAGCGAGTACGAATATCGTCTCTAACCTCGAAGATAGGTTTGTTGTAAAACTCTTCAACAGCCTTAACAGAACCGTGAGTTGCAACCTCTTGCTCTAGCACCTGTGAAGTAACAGATTCGATACTCTCAAAGCTAACTGGTATAGAGTCGTGCAAAGCTTGGTTGTACAACAACTTCTGCATCATAAGCAACTCCAAAGCCTCGTGGCGAGCGTCGCGGTCAGAGGTGTATCCTTGACTACGTCGTTGATTCAAAACCTCACCTGCTGCGGTCTCCAACTCAGACAACAAAATAGCTGAATTACCTACCACGGCTACAATCTCATCTGCAACAACACGTTCTTGCGCATAAGTATTGAATGAACCAGCAGCTAAAAATGCTGCCAAAAATAAAATTGATTTAAACGCTTTCTTTAACATATTTTTTGTTTTAGTCTTCTTGGGTTAAATAAACTTCTACCTGCCCTTGCTCAAGGCCATATTTTACTAAGCTATCTTCTTGTGAGCGTATTATCGACTCCTTGCGAGAGTTGAATAATATGCGTCGTATTGTGCTCGATACCATCTCTATGGGCATTACATCGCCTGCCTCTAGAACCTCTGATATATAAGCGTAATATAAATTGTCTCCATCCGTAAAGTCATGTATCTTCTTGTCTGTTGTGATATAACCATAGTCATAATCGCGGCGGGTAGGTAAAAATGCCAATGCCTCATCAAAGTACGTCCACTGAGAGATGTTCTTATACTCAAGTTCGTTCTTTGCACATAGGTCCAAAAAGTCTTGTTGTGCGTCAGCATTAGACGAACTTATAAGCTCTTTTAGCTTTGGGGCCTGTCGAAACTTTGATGGCAACTTAACCATAAGTCCGCGCACCATGGGTCTATCTAAAATAAAATCAGAACGTCTATTGTTATAGTATTCAGCTATTTGCTCTTCAGTAAAAGCTGTATCTATATTGTTGTCTATATAATATTGTTCCATTCGGTAGGTTAGCAACGAGTTGCGATACTCCTCCACCTTCTGGTCTATGTCTTTCTGAGTAGAGCTAAATATCTTCTCAGCTTCAGCAATCTTAAGCTGTTTTTTTATCCACATATCAACATAGCTATCTAGCAATTTTATGCTATCTAGTGAGTCCATATTATCAAAAAAAACATCATTCAAATCCTCTAGAAACAGTATCTTGTCTCCTACCTTAGCCAAGGTTTGTTGTTCTTTAAAATGGCTACGCCAATCGCTACACGATATACTCGCGAGCAAAAATAGTACAAGTGGTATATAACATTCTTTTTTCATAATTAGCCACAAAGATACAATTTCATCTCTAAGAACGCAATTTATAATGATTTATTATCTAGTTGTGGTTGCTGCTTACGGCTTAGGGCACGGAATAACAAAATAAATGAAATTAGAGTAACCGCACCAGCAAAGGCATATATAACATTGTACACATGTGTATTAGTGATAATATCGCGCACAGTGATTATAGTCTGTCCCCCTAGCATCCAAATAAAATAACTAAATATATTATTAAAGAAATGTAATATTATTACTGCCCACAGAGTACCTGTCCTATGATATATATAACCCAAAACAAGACCTACAAAGAACGCATTGCACATCTGTACTGGATTGCCATGCACAAGACCAAAGACAAGCGAAGACACCAATATTCCTATAATGGCATTATATCTATTGGTCAGTGCGCCTTGAATAACACCTCTAAACAACACCTCCTCGAAGAGAGGAGCCATGACCAATGCCGAAAGCATAAACCAATCTCCGCTGCCCATGATAGTGGATAGCTGATCGATATACTGTTTATCAAATGTCGAAGTTAGCGGTTCGAGAACCACGCCCAAAGCTAATATCAAAACAAAGCCCCAAAGCACCGTAGCCATATTAATACCCTTTAGCGAAAACTTCAGAGGATTAAATGTGCGGTTTGAACGAAAGTAGCTATACGGAAGTGCAAACAGAAGCGTCACACCAAAGGAAAGCACATATATAATAAATGTCTGCTTGCCCAAGTTGCTCTGGGCGGTAATTCCCATTAGGCTTGTAATCAGAACAGCGAGCATGCTAGAGGCAAAGAACACGCCCAGCAGAGCCAACAGGTCTACAATATTAGGGAAGTTCTTCGGTCTGGCTGGGATTTCTTGCTGCTGATTATCATCCTCAGCATCCATCACCTGGTCTTGCGCGTTGACATCGTCCACAGCCTGCACATCAATCTCAGGCTGGTTTATATCTTGGTTTTCGTTCACAATAGAGCTTTGATTCTCTGTCATAACTTTATTTTTTATTTATAATCTCCATGAAGTGTGGCCACCATAACAGCTTTTATGGTGTGCATACGGTTCTCGGCTTGATCAAACACGATTGAAGCCTCAGACTCAAAGACCTCGTCTGTAACTTCTATTTCGCTAAGGCCAAATTTCTCGTACACCTGCTGTCCAACTTTTGTGTTTAGGTCATGGAAAGCTGGTAGGCAGTGCATAAACTTAACATCAGCATTACCCGTAAGGTCCATAGCTTTTTTGTCTACGCGGTAAGCTTCCAATAGTTTTATGCGCTCTATCCACTTCTCGTCGCTCTCACCCATAGAAACCCAAACATCTGTATATATAAAGTCACAGTCCTTGACACCCTGAGCAACATCGTCAGTAAGAGTTATCTTAGCACCTGTCTCTGCTGCAATCTTAAGGCACTCATCCACAAGTTCTTGCTCTGGAAAACATTCCTTAGGGCACACGGCTCTAAAGTCCATACCCATCTTGGCTGCACCGACCATTAGTGAGTTACCTACATTGTTGCAGGCATCACCCATAAAACAATATTTGATTTGAGATAGTGGCTTGGTGCTATGCTCTTTCATAGTCAAGAAGTCGGCCAGAATCTGCGTAGGGTGAAACTCATTTGTAAGTCCATTCCAAACAGGGACTCCAGAATATTCTGCTAGCTGCTCTACAATGTCTTGTCCATAGCCACGGTACTCTATACCGTCGTACATACGACCCAAAACACGTGCAGTATCTTTTATAGATTCTTTCTTGCCCATCTGGCTGCCAGAGCTGCCAAGATAGGTTGTAGTTGCTCCTTGGTCATGAGCAGCTACCTCAAACGAGCAGCGCGTGCGCGTAGAGTCTTTCTCAAAAAGAAGTACTATGTTTTTGCCTTTCATACATTGCTGTTCTGTTCCCTCTCGCTTGGACGCTTTAAGGGCAGAGGCCATATCTAACATATATTGGATTTGGTCAGAAGAGAAATCAAGTAGCTTTAGAAAGCTGCGACCTTTTAATGAATTTTCAGTAGACATATCAAAAAAATTTATATTTAACACTTAAAAATATCTGCTCAAAGATACATATTTATCTCGAAAAATATCAAACTTCAACTCGTTTTTATTCTTTTTGCCCATAAGGAGGCTTTAGTATTTAATTTTTAGAATAATTTTGATTAATATTGCAGTGTTAATAGAAGAGATTATGAGTAAAATTGTAGCTTTGGCTAACCAAAAAGGTGGCGTAGGTAAGACAACAACAGCCATCAACCTTGCAGCTAGCATAGCAGTATTAGGATATAAAACACTACTTATAGATGCTGATGCGCAGGCAAACGCCACATCGGGCCTAGGTTTCGACATAAATTGTCGTGGCCTATATGAGTGTCTTATAGACCAAGCAAGCATCGAAGATGTTATTATTCAAAGTCCTGACATTAAGAACCTCTCTGTTTTGCCTTCTAACATAAATCTTGTTGGAGCCGAGACAGAACTTACATCCATAGAAAACGGACACAGCAGGCTGCGCACCATACTAGAGCCTATAAGAGATAATTATGACTATATATTTATCGACTGCTCTCCCTCTCTGGGTATGACAACACTGAATGCTCTTGTTGCTTCGGACACTGTTCTGATTCCTGTTCAGTGCGAATACTTTGCTCTGGAGGGCCTAGGTAAGTTGCTTAATACGCTTAAACTGACCAAGGCAAAGCTGAATCCAACTTTGGAGATAGAGGGTTTCTTGCTTACCATGTACTCTAGGACCAAACTGTCAAACCAAGTGGTTACAGAGGTACGTGAGCACTTTGGCGAGCTGGCATACGAGAATATCGTTCAACGCAACATACGACTTTCTGAGGCTCCTAGCTTTGGTAAACCAGCATTGCTATTCGACGCGTCGTCATCGGGCAGCATCTGCTACCTTAATATAGCAAACGAATTTTTGCAACGTAACACACCTACAACAGAAGAATAATAATACAATATGAGCAATCCTAGAAAAACCAAAGGTCTGGGCCGTGGCCTTGATGCAATATTTAATGCCGAGGGTTCATCTTTACTACACTCTGTGCCATCGGCCGAGAGTTCAAGCATGGTAGACATAAACCTTATTTCGCCTAACCCTAAGCAACCACGACAAGATTTTGACCAACAGGCAATAGATGAATTAGCTCAATCTATCACTGTTTTGGGCGTTATACAACCCATAACTGTAAAAAAAGAAAACGGCAGATACACCATCATCAGTGGTGAGAGACGCTGGCGAGCTTCTAAGATTGCAAGCCTAAGACAAATGCCCGTTTACATACGCGAGGTTGACGACAACTCGATATTGGAGATGGCTATTGTTGAGAACATTCAACGCCAAGACCTTAACGCTATGGAGATTGCCATAAGTCTTCAGAGACTTATAGACGAGTGTAATTTATCTCAGGAGGCATTGGCCGAAAGAGTAGGCAAAAAACGCTCTACAACAAGCAATTACCTAAGGCTACTTAAACTACCAGGAGAGATACAACTCGCCCTACGCAACAACATTATATCTATGGGCCATGCTCGCGCACTTATAACACTTGATTCTCGCGAGGCTCAAATTGCTATGCTCAAGAAGATAGTCGACAAAGGATTATCGGTAAGAGCCGTAGAGGAGCTTGTGAAAAAAGCTACTGCCCCAGAAAAAGAAAAGACTCAACATGATGATGAACTTCCAGAATATTATACTTCACTGGTCGAAAACCTAGAAAAGATATTCTCTCAAAACATATCTATCAAGCGCACAGCGAGCGGCGGAGGTAAAATAATTATAGGCTACGATAACGAGCAAGATATTGAACGTATCCTAAAAACTATACAAGGAATATAGTGACCAAAATGCTATCTAGAAATTTAAGCAAGATGCTTAAGGTATTGTTGGTACTGTTGTTAGTGATGACAACAAGTGCGGTGGCGTGCCTTGGTCAAGAGCATAAAAGATATGAGGTTGTAAATGGCGTGCTTGTAGATTCTCAATCTAATGTCAGCCTTATCGAGGAGGCATCGATAGGTTCTGACTCTATACGCAACCTTATCAGAGCCTTGTCCGACACGCTCACCAAAGCAGAACTAAGAGCCATCATTCGCGAGAACAAGGTGCGCGACCCTTATATCACTTTCCGTGATTCTATGCCCATCTCACGCGTATGTATGTTATCTGTGCCTCTACCAGGCTTCTCTCAGGTCTACAACAAGCAGTACTATAAGTTGCCTATCCTGTACGGTACAGTGGCTACAACAGCCCTGCTCTACTCAAACCAAAACAAGAAGTATCAGAGCTATAAAAGCGAGTATGACCAGATGGTTGCCGTAGGAGACTCTAGGCAGAACATCGACCCTGTGCAAACCAAGATGATACAGCACAACACCAACCGTCAGCTTCTGCTGGCAGGTGCGCTAGCCTCATACATATACTTTATTGGCGATGGAGCTTTGAACTACCAGTATGAGACCAACCCCATAAAGAAAGCCACAACCCTATCGACTATATGCCCTGGTGCAGGACAAATATATAACAAGAGTTTTTGGAAAGTACCTATTATCTTAGGAGGTTTTGCAACCATGGGCTATATCATAGACTTTAACAATAGAGGTTATAAACGTTTTCAGACGGCCTATAATCTTGCAAGCGATGGCGACGACCTTACAGTAGATGAATTTGGTGGAGCATACAGCGAGAGCGTGCTGCTAAATATGCGTAAGAGCTATCGCCGTAATCGTGACCTTAGCATAATCATAACAGCAGGATTCTACCTACTTAATATTATAGATGCGCACGTAGACGCCCACATGAAAGATTATGACATAAGCGACGATATATCAAGCATAAGCATACTACCTACTACCATAGACTGCGTTACAAGCACAGGAAGCACCCAAGGCTATGGACTATCATTATGTTACTCATTCTAAAAGAATATAAACTAAAATAAAAAAATGAAACCAAGCACCAGAACACTTGTTGTAGCATTGCTGCTAATAGGAACAACAACCGCTCAAGCAAGCGAAACCCCTGGCATCTTTAATAGAAAAAAGAAAAAGGCAGCCGTAGTTGAAGTAATAGAACAACCAGCTGAGGTAACTCCCGTAGTCGAGCAACCTAAACCCGTAGAAGAAGCAAAGGTGCTAAACCCCTACTCTGCTAACTTCAATACACGCTCGGTGGCAGAATACGACTCGCTGCTTACAATATGGAACAATGAGCATGCCGTTGTCGACTTCGACAGCTTCCACAACGACTTTATCAATATAGACTCTGTGAGCACCATAATATCTGAGGTGCCCGACTCTGTACTAGAGCGCAGACTACGAAATATCGTGACCCCTATACAACTACCTTTTAACAGCGTAATAAAACAATATATCGTTGCCTACACAACAA
>JAWXTS010000083.1:0-7040 GCA_044433305.1 Rikenellaceae bacterium
CACAAATGGTTTATGGGCAAGCAGGCCGGAACTTCGGTACGCTCAACTCTAGTGTCAGAGCAGTTTATACGCCCTGACAGCTCACGCATCTACAACCCTAAGGCGCGACTGCTGTGGCTGGGTGCCGAGCTAACACCAACCGAGCAAGGCGTAGAGGTCAACACAAACTCTAGCTTCAAGCATCTGAACTTCACTGCCCCCGAGCGTGACTTCCTTGTAGAGATAACAGACCTAGCCAGTGAGCTTGACTCTGTAATCACCTTTGAGCAGGCGCATGGCATCTTCGATAAGCACTGTGCCGATGGCAAGAACCAAGGTAGTAAGAACGCCACATTCCTAGAATTTTACCACTCTAAGAAATGGGATATTCTACGTGGCTATGGACTAATACAGATATAAAATTAAAAATATAAAGCCATGAATTTCAAGAACAAAGTTGTTTTAATAACGGGTGCCTCATCAGGAATAGGCCTTGCCCTCTGTCACGAATTTGCTAAAGGTGGTGCCATGGTTGCTATGGGTGCACGCCAAGAGGATAAGCTTGCAGAGCTAGCCACAGAGCTAGAAAAGTCTGGCATCCACACCTATTTCAAGGGCACCGATGTATCTAAAGAAGAAGACTGCAAGGCTCTTGTCGAGGGTACAGTTGCCAAGTTTGGACGTATAGACATTTTGATATGCAATGCAGGAATCTCTATGCGTGCATTGTTCGATGATGTGGACCTAGATGTCCTAAAGCGACTTATGGATGTCAACTTCTGGGGCACGGTCTACTGCACAAAATATGCACTGCCTTACCTTCAGCAGGCACAAGGTTCATTGGTTGGAGTATCTTCTGTGGCTGGGTTCCATGGTCTTCCTGCACGCACAGGCTACTCAGCATCAAAATATGCTATGCACGGTTTCCTAGAGACTATACGTATCGAGAACCTGAAAAAAGGACTCCACGTCATGATTGCTGCACCTGGATTCACGGCCTCAAACGTTCGCTTCTCGGCACTTACAGCCGACGGCACTCAGCAAGGAGGCTCGCCACGTGACGAAAAGAACATGATGACTGCCGAGGAGGTGGCTCACCGCATTGCCGTAGGTATCACCAAACACAAACGCACCCTACTAATGGAGTTTCAAGGTCGCGCAACAAACATCATCAAGAAGTTTGCACCATCGCTACTAGACAAGCTATTTTATAGCCATATGGCCAAAGAGCCAGATTCTCCACTGAAATAAGAAAATAGGATGACAAATAAGCACTCATCTGCTGCCTTACTAGATTTCGAATTCTGTCCTCACATACTTTAGGTATGCTGCGGAGAACTAAAAATCAGAGCGTTGCAGCTAAATGCTTATTAACCATCCTTACTAAATAAGTGAAGAGAATGACCAACAAGTTATACTATGGTCATTCCCTTTTTATTTTGAGCTAGCGCGACATAACACGGTTTCGAGCAGTAATATTAAAGTCTATTCCATCGACACTGATTTTGGCATGTCCTGATTTTGGTCTGCCCGCAAGGTCGCTATCACCAAAGCCTGAGAAGTACTCGTATTTATGCCTACCTATGGACTTTAGTTTGCCAGCCTCATATTTATTAAAATCTGAGTAGTAGCTAATCTTAACGCCAGCAACAGATTTCAGCTTGCCAGCCTCATAGTCATGGAAACCTGAGTAGTAAGTAATAGCCTTGCCGCCTATGCTCTTTATCTTGCCGGCCTCATAGTCATTGAAAGTTGAATAGTAGGTGAACGACACCGAACCTATTTTCTTTATCTTGCCAGCTTCGTGTCTGCTGAAGCTAGAATAATATTCAAATCCAACATTATGGCTGTCATAAACTCTTCTATTAGACGCTCTTACAATGTTGCCATAGGAATCGACAACCACAACTCCCAAGCCTTCGACAAAAACGCCAAATGTAACTTTGCTACCATCCATACTAATAGATACCGTATTAATCTGAGCCATCAAATCGTGCGACAGTAGCATACAGCATAAGAAGATGAGTACTTTTTTGATTGTTTTCATAATAACCATTTTTTCAAAGATACGTCTTATTTTTAACAAAAGCAACACCGTATGTATAATTTCATTACCTTTATGGTCCTAATCCAAGGCTAATGAATATGGAGAATCTAAAACCAATCATAGGAGTCATTCCTCTGTGGGACGACAGCAAGGACAGCATCTGGATGCTTCCCGGATATATGGATGCTATAAAACAGGCAGGCGGCATACCGATAATCTTTCCGCTAGAAGCCTCACCTCAAGATATTTATCAGCTATGCAGCATGTGCAATGGCTTTCTGTTTACTGGCGGACACGACGTGAATCCCGCGCTCTACTCACAGCCCAAAAGTGATAAATGTGGCACACCAAACGATAAGCGCGACTATCTCGAAAGCGGCGTCTTTAATTATGCCCTAGAGAACGACATGCCAGTACTAGGAATATGCAGGGGCATACAACTTATAAACGTTCTGTGTGGTGGTTCTCTATACCAAGATTTACCAAGTGAGCACATCCACAAAAATAAAGTAAGCCACCAGATGACAGCACCCTATAATAGATCGTGGCATACGGTTAGCATTATAGAGGGTAGTCCGCTCGCTGAGCTATCAGACAGCTTAGTGGTAGGTGTAAACAGCTACCACCACCAAGCCATCAAGGAGTTATCTCCAAAGCTAGAGGCCATGGCCCTGTCTGAGGATGGACTTATTGAGGCTATTTATATGCCAGACAAGCGTTTCATTCAGGCCGTGCAGTGGCATCCAGAGTTCAACTTCTTCTGCGATGAACTTTCTTCTAAGATTATCCTATCTTTTATACAAGCCAGCAGCTCTCTACCAGAAGATATAAGATAGAGCCACGGCCGAGACAATACCCATGAAATCAGCAATCAAAGAATAGCTGAGCGTGTAGCGTATGCGCTTGATGGCTACCGAGCCAAAATAGAGGGCCACCACATAGAATGTAGTGTCGGTAGAGCCTTGGACCAAGCACGCCAAACGTCCAACAAACGAGTCGGCACCATAGTTATTCATGGCATCTATCATCATTCCGCGAGCACCGCTACCACTAAGCGGCTTCATAAACATTGTGGGCAAGGCCCCTGTAAACTCTGAGTTCAGCCCCAGCGACTCGACTGCGCTTGCTATGCCGCCAATAAGGTAGTCCATGGCTCCCGAAGCCCTGAAAACACCTATGGCAACCAGTATGGCAACCAGATAAGGTATTATTGTTATTGCTGTTTTAAATCCGTCTTTGGCTCCCTCGATAAAATTTTCGTATACATTGACACGCCTCACAAGCCCCATAACAATAAACAAAGTTATGACTCCCATAAGCAGCATATTAGAAACTATGGTCGCCCCAGAGGATAGAGCCTGCTTGTCGCCCGAGGTAAAGAGCCACGTCACCGCAACGATAAACACCACAAAGGACAACAGCGGAACCAAGATGGCACGCTGCAAGAGGTTTATGTTCTGCTTTATGGCGGTAAGAATTATGGCGGTAAGGGTCGACACTCCCGTAGCAATCATTATAGGCACAAACACATCGGCAGGATTGGCAGCCCCCAGCTGAGCACGATACATCATCACGGTCACTGGCAGCAGAGTAAGCCCCGAAGCATTAATCATAAGAAACATAATCATAGAGTTGCTGGCCGTAGACTTGTCTTTATTCAGCACCTGCAACTGCTGCATGATATTAAGACCTATGGGTGTTGCGGCATTATCAAGCCCCAGCAGGTTGGCCGAGAAGCTCATAAACATAGAACCTGTAACAGGGTGCCCCTGTGGAATCTCTGGAAACAACTTGCTAAACATGGGTGCCGCCCAACGTGCCAAAACAGACACTACCCCAGCCTTCTCTCCTATGCGCATAATGCCCAACCACAGACAAAGCACACCCGTAAGACCTATCGAAATATCGAAGCCCAACTTAGCATAGTTGAAGGTTTCGTTCACCATATCGGCAAATAGTTCACCGCTGCCTGTTAGAAGAGCACTCACCGCAGCCACACCAAATGCTATAACAAAGAATGCTGCCCAAATATAATTCAACACCATGATTACTTAAGATTCTGCGAAAGTACTCGCAATATATTACCACCCATTATTTTTGCAATATCGTCTTGCTTGTGCCCCTTGCGCAGAAGCTCAACCGTAAGACACGTAAACTCGTTGGCTCCATCAAAGCCTATAACACCACCATCGCCATCAAAGTCAGAACCTATGCCCACATGGTTATAACCCACCAAGCTCACAGCATGCTCAATATGCGATACTATGTCATGGACAGTTGCCTCTCTATCGCTAGCCAAGAACCCTCCATAGCCACATATCTGCACCACGCCACCTGCTTTGGCTATGGCAACGATGGCCTCATCAGATAGATTACGTCTATGGTCACAAAGAGCCTTACATGACGAGTGCGAAGCAATGATGGGTTGCTTGCTTAACGCTACGGCCTGCATAGTAGTCTGCTCAGAGCTATGAGAGATGTCCACCGTGATGCCAAGGTAGTTCATTCGCGCAATGACCTTACGCCCAAACTCGCTCAGGCCACCAAAGGGTTTCTCACCTGCTGCTGAGTCACATATAGCATTAGAGCCATTATGACAAAGCGTAATATACACCACACCAAGCTCTTTGAATACATCCAAATTATCTAGGTTATCGCCCAGAGCCAAGCCATTCTCTATGCCCAGCATAACAGACTTTAACCCTCTGCTTTTGGCATCCAACAGCTGCTCTACATCTCTGACGACCACCATGCTATCACCATGTTTAGAAACATCTTCAACAAATCGGTTTAATATACCTATGGCCTTATCATAAGCCTGATGAGCAGGGGTCGACTGAGGGATATAAGCCACCGTGATAGTTGCGTCAACAAAACCCTCTTCCATCTTTATGATATCGACCTTGGCCTCACTATTACGCCTAGACAAATCAAAACCGCCCTTGGCATAAAGCATGGGCGTGTCACAATGAGAATCTACCACAGGGAAAATGTTGTGTATCCTCTTTGCCTGAGCGTATAATCGTGCCTCAGCCACAAAGAATTCGAACAGTCGTTTCATGGCCGCATTATCTCCGTCAGCAGCCATATTCTCGGGATGCCACTGCACCGCTATTATCTTATGGTTTGGGTATGCCTCGACAGCCTCGACCAGATTATCCGATGAGAGCGCCACAACCTTAAGCGAAGGAGCGATATCCTTCAAGCCCTGATGATGGCGCGAGTTGACCGATATATTTGTGGTTTGTAGAATCTTGTGCAATAGAGACCCCTGCTCAATCTGCACATCATGAACCCCAAGGTGCTTATTGGTCAACACCGAATGGTTGAGTGGAGCTACGGGGTATTCGCTTGGCAGGTCCTGATATATGTCACCCCCCAAGGCTATATTAATAAGCTGGAAGCCACGGCAGATTCCAAATATCGGCACACCACAATTTATAGCCATACGCAAGAGCATAAACTCGTGGTAGTCGCGCTCGGCATTACATTCTGTAAGTTCGCCAAGGTCCTGACCCCCAAAATAATGAGCATCGACATCAGCACCACCACTGAATAACACGCCATCGACATTCATCATAATGGCCTTCAGGGCTGCATACTCACATACATGAGGCACAATGAGCGGGGCACCGCCAGCATTTATAATCGCCTTGCAATAGGCTTTATGTAGGGCCGAGTTTTCGTCTATAACATTGGCTGAGATGGCAATTAGCGGACGCCTCACACCAAGCTCAACACACTGATTATCAAACCCTTTATTAAAATCAAAAATCATACTCTCTCGATATTATGCACCCAGACACCGTGCTAATCAAAACAAAGGTACAAATTAATATCTTGATTCACAAAGGTGATAAAAATATTGGAAATCTATAATCTATGTTTATCAGAGGTATCCTACATAAAACAACAATGGCGAGTGAATATCCACTCGCCATTGTTGTTTATCCTATCGCTCAAAGAGCAATCAGGATTAAGTACCTTCAATATTTTTAACCGTTGTATAGACTTCACCAAATTTGTCAGTTATAGTAAACGTCACATTCGCCTCTGCCCAGTGCCAAGAGTCTCCATATCCACTAACATTTCTTACTACACCTATGATTGCATCAGCATCTTGGTCTCCACCAATAGCTTTAAGCTGTTTCACAGGTATATCATTAGAAGTTGTTCCATTAATACTATAACCAGAAATATTAACCGTAGAAGCATCTGATGTCCAACTATAACTATTATTGATATAGTAGTTAGTAAATAGGTAAGGAACTAACTGTCTCTTCATAATAATATCACCATTTGTGAATACACCACTTGTGTAATATGAATATACATCCCAGCTATTGCTCCACTTATAGTTAGCATTGGTATCATCATAGTTCCACATATTCAATGCGAAGATACAAGCATAATCTGTGACACCATAATCGTTCATGTTATATGTTTTTGTTGTACCATAGCTATTTGTAACAAGGTATACTGGTGGATACAACTTCTGTAATAGCGTATAATCTTTTGTGTCGCCTGCACTATTTGTCATTGTTATGGTCGTTGCAACTTGAGCAGGTGCCAACAAGAATCCTCCATCATAACTAGAAGCAGGTGTATCAAGATCATAATTGGTAATAGGTGAAGCATACAATCTTAGTGTACTAGTCGACGATGTGTAGGTATTCTTCAAATAGTCATCGACACTAAAGTTAACGTCTGGCGTTACTCCAGCAGCAGTATAATCTGTCTGGTCATCAGTTGCAACACTCATATAAGACACAACACCAACGCTAGTATAGTACACATCATCATTACTTGTTACAACACCACCCGAAGTATAAATATCGTCCGTTAGATACTGCTCATTTGAGTCATTACCCCAAATCTCTGCATTAGCGGTATAAGCTATAATGTGACCCGTGGCTGCATCAACGGCATTGCCTCCATTTACCAAGTAGATACACCAGTGGTTTTTCTCCTTCGAACAACATAACCTCGTGCAAATGATAGTCCTTCCATTGGA
>JAWXTS010000084.1:0-6988 GCA_044433305.1 Rikenellaceae bacterium
GCTGAGTAGCCACGTTCGGACAGGATAAGTGCTGAAAGCATCTAAGCACGAAGCCTTCCCCAAGATAAGATTTCCCTTGAGGGTCGTAGGAGACTACTACGTTGATAGGCTGCAGGTGTAAAGACAGTGATGTCAAAGCCGAGCAGTACTAATTACCCGAACGGCTTTCTTGAAGAGGGCCCTTTTCTCATTCTGAATGTCAATATATGTTGATGAACGATATTTGTATTACTATTGAGTTAGTAATATAGAACTAATTAAGGTGGTAATAGTATTGGGGCTCCACCTCTTCCCATTCCGAACAGAGAAGTTAAGCCCAAGAACGCCGATGGTACTGCGTATTTACGTGGGAGAGTAGGGAACCGCCACTTCAAGGGTCGAATTATAGCAATATAGTTCGACCCTTTTTGCACACAGGGTGTGCGACAGATAGCCGAATCGGTTGATGCTGATTTAGGTTATTTCTTGGGTGTGCTTTACCCCCAATATTCGTTATCGCGATAATTATTTCTCTGTTACATCCATTAGAACAGCAACTTTCAACTATACTCAGGCAGTTTGTGTGGCACACCCTGTGTGCCTTGAGGATCGATTCTGCGAATCGAAGCCCCTTTTCGCAAATGAATGCAAGCATATAATTTGCTCTTCGACGATGTCGGGGCTGCTACGCGATAAAGATTTTTCTAGATAGAATCCCCGCCTAAACAGCGCTCATGCCGCGCAGGCAGCACACAGAGTGTGCGACAGTCGCAGTATGATTGATAGTTGAAATCCCATACATCAGAACCAACAGCCTTAAACTATACACACGCAGTTTGTGCGGTACACTCTGTGTGCTATCTCCCACGGTCTGCGTGCGTGATAGATTTTGAGATAGATATTATTATTGTTACCTTTGGTGGACTGTGTGATACTAAAAAAGACAATTATTTATATATATGGAGACAAAACTGAAATTATCAGACATAATAAGATATATCCTACTCGGGGTGCTTGCTATATCTTTGGGTGTTGTAATCCTATATCAGAGAGGGGTTATTGCTGAGAGTCATTTAGATTTTATTGTTGACAATGAAAAGCTCATAGATTCATTCTCTTTGATTCTTATTGCAGGCTTTGTGGGTCTGTGTTATTTGGCAGGTATAATAATAAATGCGTGCTTGAGCTTTCTGCTTAGTACCTACCTTAATCTGAGTTATAGCAGTTCACAAACATGGTTTACTAAAGCTGTTTCCAAGATTTTGTATGTCTTGGTGTATCGAGGTACTGTGAGTGATACATGTTACTACTTTCAGAAACGTTGTGGCAAGCCTAATTTTACAGCCACTGACATTCCTTCATGGTTATTGTTGCCTCGATTTCCCGATAAGCTGTTATTCATATTAGCGGAGAAGGTCCTCTCAAAGCAGGAGAACGACTGTGAGTACCTGTACCTTAATGAGTTTATTTTGGGACTTAGGTTTCTGGTTGTTATTGCGGGTGTAGACCATCTATTTAGAGGGCTGTCTCAAATTGAGTTCTCTTATCTGGCATGGCTGGTGGTCATTTGGCTAGTTCTGAGCATGTTGGCCAAGAACTATGCGATAAAATATGTTAAGTATATAGGTGTTTGTGTCGATGCTGCTGACAACAAAGATATAGACGTGCAGAAGATGTTGCCTAATTTCGAGATTCCTTGTGCCTATATCTTGATAAGATCTACTTTTGATAGGAATGAGGTGTTTTTTGAGAAGATGCTAAATTCTGTGGTAGCTCAAGATTATCCAAACATCAAGGTGATTCTTCTAGAGGACGAGAATAAGAGCAGGCCTGCGACCATATCGGAGGACACAGACATAACAATACAGCGTATTGTGGGCAATAAATTTGAGGTTATACATCTGATAAAGGAATGTGGCAGTGCTGCTGCTGCGTCGATTTTTATAAGGGAGCACTTTATAGATGAGGCTCTAGACGAGGACTTCGCAATCTTCCTAGATGACGATGATTACTTCTCGGGCAATGATTCGGTGTCGAGGATAGTGAATAAGATGACAGAGACTAATGCAAATATGTGCCTACTGGGTTTCACAACTTATAAGGACATGAGGCTGAATCTTGTTGCCGACGATACTAAGTTGCTGTATAATAAATTGTTAGATGAGTTGTCGCCTAAGGGTGTTGCCGAGTCTGCGGATAAGATAGCTGATAAATGTATGGCTGCTTCTATGGGCTGGACAAAGTGCTATAAGAAGAGCATTATTGTTGAGTATATAGATGTTATTAATAGTTTGGCGAATGGTCGCGATCGATTTGAGCAATTAAAAAGCTATGAGGATTTCCCTGATTTTATAACTTTATTGTTTAAGCAGACTAGGGTGACAGCCATCAGTAAGAGCATGTATATCTATCGTCAGCACCTTGCAAGTATAACTTCTAATCTGGAGGTTGACTGTTTCAAGGTTAAGAGAATAGGTTTCTTGAAACTGCTGAGTGAATATGTTGAGTGTGAGAATAATAAGCCTAGATTTATTGATAAAGCCGATGTGCAGTGTCAAGAGTTTATCAAGTATAAGCTTAGCGTTATATCAAGCATGTTAACCAATAATGCTCAGTGTAAGGCCTTGGGTTATGTTCCCGTGCAGTTTATGAAAGACTATAATGCTGCTGCTATTGATGGGTATAAATTCAATATTGAACAGGCAGATGATTTCTTTAAATCGCTAAAGAAGAAGTATCGTATCCTATAATAAATAGAATGACCCTAACAAGCTGCTAGGGTCATTTTTATTTATAACTATTTGCTTAGTTCGTCGTATAGTTGGTCCATGGCTACTGCTGCGTCGCCATTGTTTGAGCTTAGCAGTGATACAAACTTGCTACCTATGATTGCTCCTGAGGCATTGGCATTGGCAGCCTCTAAGGTCTGCTTGTTGGATATGCCGAAGCCTATCATGCGAGGGTTGCGCAGGTTCATGTCTTTTATGCGGGCGAAGTAGTCTTTCTGAATATCGAAGTTCTTCTGTGCACCCGTGATGGCTGCCGATGACACCATATAGATAAAGCCGTCTGTATTTTGGTCTATAAGTCGTATGCGCTCATCTTCGGTCTCTGGAGTTATCAGCATTATCACCTTGATGTCATACTTTTGAGCTATGGGGCTAAACTCCTTGATGTAGTCGTTGAAGGGTAAATCGGGAATTATGACACCGTCGACGCCAACCTTGTTGCAGCTGATACAAAAGTTCTCGAATCCATACTGCATTATAGGATTAAGGTAACCCATAAGAAGCAGTGGAATTTTAACTCCTTGAGTACGAACTTGCTCTAGCTGGCTAAATAGCAGTTTTAGAGTCATGCCATTGCTTAGGGCTTGTGTTGCTGCTGCCTGAATCACGGGACCGTCGGCCATGGGGTCGCTAAAGGGGATGCCAATTTCTATCATGTCGACACCTTTTTGCTCCAGAGTTTTTATTGTATCTACTGTTGCATCTAGGGTGTAGTGACCAGCACAGAAATATATGGATAGTATCTGACTGTCCTTTGTTGCGAAGAGATTGTTTATTCTGTTCATAGTATTTATTTTTTAATTTGTTTTATAAATTCGGCTACCTTGGCGGCATCTTTCATGGCTGGCGAAATCTCGAAGCAGCTGTTGATGTCTATGCCTAGGAGCTTGGGATGTTGAAATCTTTTTAGGGCATCTACACTGTCCGATGATATGCCGCCGCTAAGTAGGAAAGGGGTTTCTAATGTGTAATTAGAGAGTATGTCCCAGTTGAAGCTCTTGCCCGAACCTCCATATCCCGAGCAGGCTGTGTCGAATAGAAAGTGCTCGCAAAATCCTTGGTATAAAGAGGCTTTGTTAATATCGTCAACGCTTGACACCGAGAAGGCCTTTATAACCTTTAGCCCTAAAGAGGTGAGGTTCTGACACTGCTCTGGGCTTTCGTTGCCGTGTAGCTGAATGTAGTCGAGACCAAATTCGGCCGCTCGAAGCACTATTTTTTCGCTACTCTCGTTAACAAAAACTCCCACACGTTTACAGTCCTTGGGTAGGTAGCCCACCTTTTTATCTACATAGCGAGGCGAGCGTTCATAGAAGATGAACCCCATAAGGTCTGTTCCGCACTGCTCAATGTCGCGAATGTTCTCAGCCTCGCGCATGCCACATACTTTTACTATCATGATAACTCAGAGAAGGTGTTTATAAAATCTTTTAGCATCATGCCAGGGTCAGATGTTTTCATAAATGTCTCTCCTATAAGGAAACCTTTGAACCCTGCCCCCCTAAGCTCTTTGATTGTTCTTGGGTCAGATATTCCGCTCTCAGAAACAAGCAGCATATCCTTTGGTAGTTGCTCGGCTAGTTTAAACGAGTTGTTTATATCCGTGTGGAAAGTGCCTAGGTTTCTGTTATTTACACCTACCATGTCTATGTTCTCGTTTACATGGTCAATCTCTTCTTGGGTATGTACCTCTAGCAGAACTTCGAGATTAAGACTGTGAGCCACTGCGGCAAGTTCATTACACTGACTCTTGCTCAAGGCCGCTGCTATGAGTAGTATGGCCGAGGCTCCGCAGTGCTGAGCTTGGTAAATCTGGTAGGGGTCTATGATGAAATCCTTGCGTAGTATGGGTAGGCTCACCAGTGGTCGTGCCGTAAGTATATCGTCCAGAGAGCCGCCAAAGAAAGGTGTGTCCGTAAGTATAGACACGGCCGAAGCACCCGAAGCTTCATAGCTAGGTACTATATCCTCTACGCGGGCCTGTTGGTTTATCCATCCCTTAGAGGGTGAGCGACGCTTAAATTCGGATATGATGCCCGAAGCTGAGGCCGAAAGCGACTCCTTCATGCTAGGGCACTGATACTGGCTTGTACACAATTTGGTCAACTCCTCTAGCGAGAGAAGCTGCTTGTGCTCTGCTACTTCGATTTTCTTCTGAGCGATAATATCAAATAATATATCTTTTGCCATCACTTAAATTGTTAGCTGTTTATCTCTACAAATTTGTTTAGTGTGCTAAATGCTTTGCCACTCTCTAGAGACTTTCGAGCTATGGCCACACATTCTTCTATCGACAGAGTAGGTTCTATGGTCTGGATAGCAAAGGCAGCGTTTATAACAACACAGTCTGTTTGAGCGCGTGTTGCCTTGTTTTGCAACACGTTACGGAATATTGTACATGCCTGTTCAGGGGTTTTGCCACCATGTAGTTCGTGCTGCTCTATGGTCTTAAAGTCTAGGTCTGAAGGTCTGTATATGGTCTCGTAGTTGCTTGTCATAACCTTGAAGTCGCTGGTTAGAGAAATCTCATCATAGCCGTCAAGGTTGTTGACCACAGCAAAGCTTATTCCAAGCTCCTGAAACACGTTGGTATATAGTCTCATCTGAGTCAAATCTGCTACACCCAGTAGCTGATAGCTTGGCAAGCATGGGTTAACCAAAGGTCCTAGCAAATTGAAGATGGTGCGTACTTGCAGTGATTTACGTATATGGGCCACGCTCTTCATCGCGCTATTAAATAGTGGGGCGTGCATATAAACCATGTTACATTCTTCGATAGAACGCTCCAGCTTACTTTGGTCATTAGAGAATTTTACTCCATGTTGCTCTATAACATTGCTGGCACCACTGATTGATGTGGCTCCATAGTTGCCGTGTTTGGCGACCTTGTAGCCAGCACCAGCCACAACAAAGCAAGAGCATGTAGAAATATTGAAGGTGTTCTTGCCGTCACCACCTGTACCCACAATATCTATGGGTTTGTAGGCTGACAAATCTACGGGTAGGCGAGTGGATAGTAGGGCCTCGCGAAAACCTATAAGTTCCTGAACCTTAATGCCTCGCATCTGAAACACCGTAAGCAGCGATGCTATCTGAGTGTCGTTGTACATGCCTTTGGTTATGTTGACCAGTAGCTCGCGCGCGCCATCACGGCTTAGCACTTCGTGATTAAATAATTGTGATAATATAGCTTTCATGAGATATGCTTATTTTAGTATAAAGTTTGCAATCATAGTTTTGCCCTCTGGTGTTAGCACCGACTCGGGATGGAACTGTATTCCGTGAACATCATATTCTTTGTGGCGTAGAGCCATAACGTAGCCCTCTTTGCTTATGGCCGTAATCTCCAATTCGTTAGAGAAGTTCTCTGTGTCAACAACCCACGAGTGGTAGCGACCCACCTCAACCTGCTTGTCTAGCGAGTCGAAGATATAATCCTCTGCTATTATGTCTACGGGTGTCTGAACACCATGGAAGACATCGCTCAGGTTGGTTAATGTGCATCCAAATACCTCGCCTATGGCCTGCTCGCCAAGGCATACGCCCAGCATAGGTTTCTTGGGTGCATACTCGGCTATGACATCTAGCAGGAGTCCCGCCTCACATGGTATTCCGGGGCCTGGAGAAAGCACAATCTTATCGTATTGTTCTAGCTCACAAAGTTCAAACTTGTCGTTACGTAGCACGTCGACCTCTACCCCTAGCTCCTTTATCAGGTGGCTGAGGTTATAAGTAAAAGAGTCGTAGTTGTCTATTATTACTATTTTCATAAGTTCATCTTTTTTACAGTTGCTCGGCTATGGAGATAGCTTTCTTTAACGCTCCTAGTTTATTATTAACCTCTTGCAGCTCATATTCTTCGTTGCTCTTGGCTACAATGCCGCCGCCAGCTTGGAACCAAAGTTCATTGTCGCGACTAACAAAAGTACGTATGGTGATGGCTTGGTTGAGTGTGCCGTTGAGTCCTATAAATCCTATGCAGCCACCATAGGCACCGCGGCTGTGAGGCTCATATTTGCTTATGAGTTGCATGGCCTTGACCTTGGGAGCACCACTCAGAGTTCCTGCGGGAAAGGTGTCGAAGAAGGCTTTGATGGGGCTAACACCTTTATCGAGGGTGCCGTTTACTCTACTCACAAGATGTATGACATGGCTGTAATATTGAGGTTGCTTGTAGAACTCAACCTCAATATTACAGCCATGTCATACATCTTGTGAGT
>JAWXTS010000085.1:0-6771 GCA_044433305.1 Rikenellaceae bacterium
TTAGGGATGTAGTTCTCGACTATAAGCTCGTTGTCATAACGGTTATAAGTCTCTCTGGTTTTGCCATTGTAGAATACTTCGATTCCCGACACATTGATATAATAGTAGTCGCCACTAACAATAAAGGTGCCTGATGTTTTAGGCATCTGCTCTTTGGCATCTACGGTAAATTCGACCTTGTAGGCGTGGTGGCTCTGCATCTTGTCTGATAGAGCCTTGAGTATCTCATCAGACTTGTCGTCGGCCTTAGCCCCAAGGCTGCATATTATAGCTATAATTGCTAGGGTGAATATTCTAAACTGCTTTTTCATACTTTACTTTTATTTTATTCCTAGTCCATTTAGTATAGACTCCAAAGAAATAACATCGCTCACAAGCACCTCGCGAGGCTTGCTACCATCGGCACGACCCACGATTCCCGCGCTCTCTAGTTGGTCTGTGATGCGTCCTGCACGGTTATATCCTATCGAGAAGCGGCGTTGAATGGCCGATGTTGAGCCAGCGTTGTTTTGCACCACAAAGTACGCAATCTGCTTGAACATAGGGTCTGTCGGAGCTTCGTTCTTGCTGCTGCCTCCGCCGCCCTCGCCACTCTCGACATCCACCTCAGGTAGTTCATAGGCCGAGGTATATCCGTTTTGGTTAGATATAAATTCGGTGATACGTTCAACCTCAGGAGTGTCAGCAAAGGCACACTGCACACGGATAATATCGCTACCCGTGGATACAAGCATGTCGCCACGGCCAATGAGCTGGTTGGCACCCGGTTGGTCAAGAATCGTGCGCGAATCTATCATAGAGGTAACTCTAAAGGCTATACGTGCAGGGAAGTTGGCCTTAATCATACCTGTGATGATGTTGGTCGTTGGACGCTGTGTGGCTATAACCATGTGCATACCTGCGGCACGTCCTAGCTGAGCTATACGGGCAATAGGTATCTCAATCTCCTTGCCAGCGGTCATAATCAGATCGGCAAACTCGTCTATAACAACAACGATATAAGGCAGATACTTGTGCCCATTAATAGGGGCTAGTCGGCGGTTCTTAATCTTATTATTATAGTCTTTTATATTTCTCACTTGTGCATTGTTGAGCATGGTGTATCTATCGTCCATCTCCTTGCATAGCGATTTCAAGGTCTGTATAACCTTCTGGTTGTCAGTAATAATGGTTTCCTCTTGGTCGGCTATCTTGGCCATGAAGTGTTTTTCTAGCTTGGCGTATGGGGTAAGCTCCACCTTCTTAGGGTCTACAAGCACAAACTTAAGCTCTGCTGGGTGCTTGGTATACAGGATAGACGTTATTATGGCGTTCAATCCCACGGACTTACCTTGACCTGTGGCACCAGCCACAAGAAGGTGAGGCATCTTAGCAAGGTCGACAACAAAGGTCTCGTCTTGTATTGTCTTACCCAGTACGATAGGGATGTCGAAGTTCGATTGCTGGAACTTAACCGACTTGACCACAGAGTACATAGAAACTATCTTCTTATCCTTGTTTGGCACCTCTATACCTATTGTTCCCTTGCCAGGTATAGGGGCTATGATACGTATGCCCAGCGCGCTAAGGCTTAGGGCGATGTCATCCTCCAAGTTTTTGATTTTAGAGATTCTCACTCCTGCTGCAGGAACAATCTCGTATAGAGTCACAGTAGGACCTACCGTAGCCTTGGTCTTGTCTATCTTGATGCCAAAGCTCTCTAGGGTCTGCTTGATTTTCTCCTTGTTAGCCTTAATCTCTTCGGCCGTAACAACCACATCATTGCGATGGTCCTCGAGTAGCTCGACTGGTGGGCGCAAGTAGCTCGATAGCTCGCGCGTTGGGTCATAAAGCGAATTATCTATATCCTCGACCACACCTTCTTTGTGTATGGAGTCGATAACAACACCATTGTCCAAGTTTACGGTAGAGCCTAGAGGTACAGCTCCAGCCTCAACCACACCTAGCTCAGGTGCTTTCTCTTCTTCTGTTACTACTTGCTCGCTAGAGGCAGAATTTATTCTGTCCAATCCTTCGATTTCCAGTTCAGGGTCGTCCATTTCAATATCGCTACCCGTTTGTGCCACCTGAGGCTCTATGGCAGGTAGAATCTCGATTTCTTGCTCTTGTTCCTGCGCTGGTTGAATCTCAATTTGCTCTGGCTGAGTAGTTTCTGTTTCAGTTTGTTGCTCCGTGTTGTCTTGCTCTGTTATTTCAACAAAATCAGGTATAGGGATTATCTCCTCTTGTTCTTGGTCGTCCTTGAAAGGATTTTCAGGCATTTCGCCCTCCTCGCTAATTCTTTGTCTAGGGCGATTGTTGTTGTAGGCTCTATTTGGTTTTTTGCGTGGTTTGCTAGAGCTAAAGATGTAACCAAAGCCACGAGAGAGTAGTTTTCCAACGCTGCTTATGATTCCAATATTTGTATATACAATCACTATCAGCCACAATAAGATTAGTATAATCGTTGTGCCGATAGGACCTACGATGCTGCTCATAAGCTCAGAGAAGTATATTCCATACTCACCTCCCAAGCCGCTGCCAAACATATCCCACGAAGTGCCAAAGGCAAAGCCAAAACTTACAGATAGAAGTATCATCGTAAGCAGTGTTGCTGTCACTAGGCGTGTGGTTTTCTTAAGCGCTTTCCACTTAAGACCAAAAGTGTTTAATCCGCATAGAGTAAGCGATATAGGTATGGCGATGGCTCCCACGCCGAACATTAAGCTTACCATATAATATCCCAGCATGGCACCTGTTGGTCCGCAAGGATTAGAAAGTATAGCACCATTGAGCGAACCCGATATGGCATCAAAAAGCGAACTGCTCTCTAGTATATCCTGATCCTCGAACCAATGCACATAATAGAAGAACACAGATAGAAATAGATAGGCTGCAATAGCGAGTAGTATAAAACCATATACATATCTCTTAAGCTCGGACATATCTTGCTCAAGCTCGGTTTTTGGCGTCTGTTGTTTAGGCTTTGGCTCCATGCTTTTTTGGCGTGGTGGGCGCGTTGGTTTTGCTCCCTTAGACTTGGGGGCTGGGCGTCTGTTGTTGCGCTGTTTGGTGTCTATATCTCGTGTTGCCATATCTCGTCTATTATAATTCAGAAAGCAGTGTCAGTGCCTCTGTGCTCTTTTCTATTATTCTTTCTAAATACTGCTGGTTAGCGTTGGTGTAAAATTCATATTGTGGAGAGTGTGTGCTCTCAGCGGCAATGTTATTCTGCTTTAGCAGCTGCTCAACGCGACGTTCTATTGCTCGCGAGGGGTTTATAACTTTTATATCTCTGCCCTCGATAGCTTTGTTTATTGCATTCTTCAAAAAAGGGTAGTGCGTGCACCCAAGCACAAGATGGTCTATATCCTGCATTAGCATGGGTTCTATCGCTCTTTTTACAGTTTGGTATGCCTCAGGGGTATCTTCCTTAGATTGCTCTACTAGTTGCACAAAGCCCTCGCCAACCCTTGATATTATTTCTGCTGCGGTTGAATATTTAGCCGATGTTTCTTTATAGAGCTTACCCTCAAGCGATGTCTCGGTAGCCAAGATTCCTATCTTTCCAGTTTTGGTGTTTATGGCTGCTGGCTTCACGGCAGGTTCAAGTCCCACGAAAGGTAGGTCGTATGTTGCCCTCAGGTAGTCTACTGCCACGGCCGTAGCGGTGTTGCAAGCCAGAACGATTAGTTTTGCTCCTCGCTCTATCATAAGCTGCACGGCTTGGTCCACAAATTCAAGTATCTGCTTGTCCTCTCTACCACCATAGGGGCAGTTCTTGCCGTCACCAAAGTATATTATCGATTCATTCTTTAGCCCCCTACGCAGTTCGGTCCAGACGGATAATCCGCCTAGACCTGAATCAAAAACTGCTATGGGGTTGTTGTTCATTTACTTGTTGCTTTCAATCCATTTACGGGCACCAACAAAAGCCTTGATCCATGGAGTAACCTCGTCCTTGCGCTGCTGAGGGTAGCAAGGCCAGTTCCAATCTCTGATGGCGCGCTCAAGGTGAGGCATCATCGCTAGATGGCGACCGTCAGCTGAGCATATAGCCGCAGCATTGTAGTCACTGCCATTAGGGTTTGCAGGGTAGCCAGCATAAGAGTAGCTCATAGGTATGTCATACTCGCTGCTGTCAAGAGGTAGGTTGAACTTACCCTCGCCATGTGCAATCCAGATACCTAGTTTGCAGCCCTCAAGCTCTTTAAGCATGATAGATTTTGTAGGGTTGATATTTACTCCCACAAAGCCTGACTCAAACTTGTGGCTGTCGTTGTGTAGCATCTTAGGTTTTGTATTGTGGTTTGGAGTTATAAGTCCAAGCTCGACCATAAGCTGGCAGCCGTTACATACGCCTAGTGATAGGGTGTCTTCGCGCTCATAGAAGCGGTTTAGTGTCTCGCGTGCTTTCTCGTTGTACAAGAACGCACCTGCCCAACCCTTAGCTGAGTTAAGTACGTCAGAGTTAGAGAATCCACCAACAAAGACTATCATGTTAATATCGTCCAGAGTTTCGCGTCCAGAGATAAGGTCTGTCATGTGCACATCCTTCACGTCAAAGCCTGCAAGGTGTAGGCACCATGCCATCTCGCGGTCACCATTGCTGCCTTTCTCGCGGATGATAGCTGCCTTAACACCACTGCGTGTGCGGCGGCTTTGCTCCAATCCTTCAGCGGCTAGAGTGCCCTCAAAGCCCTCTGGGAAAGTGTATTCTAGAGGTTGGAACTTGTAGTTCATATAACGCTCTGCAGCCTTGCGGTCGCCGCTCTGTTTCTTGTCTAGCAAGAATGAACTACGGTACCAGAACTCGCGCATGTTGTCGATAAGAAGCTCTGTGTCAAAGTTGTTGTGTTTGATTGTAAGCTCGCGCTTGTTGTTGCTCGCTCCAATAACGCAAGCATCAACACCCTGAGCCTTCAAGAACTCTACTACTGCTGCACCGTCTGCAACTTGTAGCACTGCTGATGGACGCTCGCTGAATAGAACCTTGATAAGGTCTTGCTCGGCCAAAGGAGATAGGTCGATGTTTAGACCCGAGTGGTTGTTGGCAAAAGTCATCTCGGCAAGGGCTGTGATAAGTCCACCCGCTGAGATGTCGTGCGCTGCAAGTATAGTTTCATTCTCAATAAGCTCCTGTATGGCTGCAAATGCTTTCTTGAAGTAGTCTGCATTCTCTACCGTAGGAACGTCCTGTCCTATGGCTCCCTGAACCTGAGCAAAGGCACTACCACCCAAGCCAAATGAGCCTTGGCACAAATCAACATATACTATCTGGCCACCAGCGTCTTTAAGTACTGGAGTGACACATTTTTTGATGTCGCTAACTGGTCCTGCCGAGCTGATGATAACCGTTCCCGGAGAAACAACAGCTTGGTCGTTAGGGTATTTCTGAGTCATAGACAAAGAGTCCTTGCCCGTAGGGATGTTGATTCCTAGGCCTAGAGCATAGTCGCTCGCTGCCTCGACAGCAGAATATAGACGTGCATTCTCACCCTCGTTGTTGCAAGGCCACATCCAGTTGGCACTAAGTGAGATGCTGCTTAGTCCACCCTCGATAGGCACGAACATTATGTTTGTAAGTGACTCTGTGATGGCTAGAACCGAACCGCGACGTGGGTCTGCCAAAGCTGCTGCTGGGGCATGTCCTATGGCCGTAGCCATACCTGTCTTACCTTGGAAGTCCATGGCAACAACACCGCAGTTGTTAAGAGGAAGCTGAATGCGTCCAACAGTTTGTTGAAGTGCGATACGTCCCGTAACCGAGCGGTCCACCTTGTTGGTCAACCAGTCTTTACAAGCCACAGCCTCTAGCTGCAACACGTCGTTGATGTAGCGATTTATTTTTGAAGCAGAGTATTGTGGTTCTGCATATTGTTTGTTTGTGGCTTTGTCTGTCATAACGGTGCGAGGTGCCTTGCCGAACATATCTTCAAGCTGAAGGTCGATAGGTTTTTCGCCATTGTTGTTATTGACAAAGGTAAAGCGCATGTCGCCCGTAGCCTCACCGATAACGTACATTGGAGCACGCTCGCGGGCAGCTATCTGAGCTAGCTTATCCACATTTTCTTCTTTCATCACAAGGCCCATACGCTCCTGTGACTCGTTGCCGATAATCTCTTTGCCGCTTAGGGTAGGGTCTCCGATAGGTAGCTTGTCTACATCTATGCGACCTCCCGTAGCCTCAACCAATTCGCTAAGGCAGTTCAGATGACCGCCTGCTCCGTGGTCGTGGATAGAGATTACTGGGTTGATATCTTCTTCAGAGATAGCGCGGATGGCGTTATAAACGCGTTTCTGCATCTCTGGGTTCGAGCGTTGAACAGCGTTAAGCTCGATAGAGTTGGTGTATTCGCCCGTAGCAACAGACGATACTGCACCACCACCCATACCAATGCGGTAGTTGTCACCACCCAAAAGAACTACCGTGTCACCAGTCTCTGGCTCGTCCTTTAGGCAGTCGATTTTCTTGCCATAGCCAACACCGCCAGCAAGCATGATAACCTTGTCAAAGCCATATTTGTCACCATTCTCAAAGTGCTCAAAAGTATCCAAGCTACCGCAGATAAGAGGTTGACCGAATTTATTACCGAAGTCAGAAGCTCCGTTAGAGGCTTTGATAAGTATGTCAGATGGTGTTTGGTACAACCACTTGCGCTCAGAGGTGTAGCCCTCGTGAGTACGTCCATCCTCAGGGCGTGGGTAAGAAGTCATGTAGACTGCTGTACCTGCCATAGGGAACGCACCTTTACCACCCGCGATACGGTCGCGAATCTCGCCACCAGTACC
>JAWXTS010000086.1:0-6358 GCA_044433305.1 Rikenellaceae bacterium
AGAAACATCGCCATGTTGCCCGAGGGTCAAAGCTGGCCCGATGGACTCTATGTCTCTGGCGATGGCTATGTCTACGCCACAGTAGACCAACTAGACCGCACAGCACTATTCAACAATGGCATAGACGATAGTCAAGGTCCATTTATAATAGTTCGCACACCACTAATCAAATAAAATAAAGGCTCGACTAGAAATTTTCCTCGTCGAGCCTTTAATATATTTAATCTAAAAGTCAGATTATTTTCTTGAGCGAGCCATAACCTCAGGAAGGTCAGTAGCGATAATCTCAGCACCAAGCTCAGCTGCTTGCTGGAAATCAGCAACAGCATCAGCGTCACGACCTAGAGCAAGAACAAGAACTTTCTTGCCGTCAGCTTTGATTTTTGCAGAAAGCTCTGAAGTCAAATCTTTCATCCATACAACAACGATATCTGGATCCAAGTCAGCTTTTACAGCCTCATAGTCGTCAGCATTTTTGATATAAGCCTGAAGAGTGTTAACATCTGGGTTAGCAGCTTTAAACTCTTTGTAGATGTCTGTGCTATAAAAAACGTAAGTACAGCTCTCGAACATACCCTCCTCTTTGATTAGATCTACAAGTTTCTTGTAGTCACCTGTACGATAGTCAACAGTAAGTTTAAGGTTGTTTCTTTTAGCTTTGCGAAGAACATCAACAAAGCGAGGTACTCTTTGACCTTTGAACTCCTCACCGAACCATGAACCAGCATCTAGAGTATCGATGTCTGCAGACATCCAGCTAGCGATACCACCCTCACCGTTAGTTGTGCGGTTTAGAGTGCTATCATGCAAGATGTAGAATACGCTATCCTTGCTGATGATAACATCACACTCAGCATACTCAATACCGTATTTGATACAAGAGTCGATAGACGCTAGGGTGTTCTCAGGAGCGATGGCGTTAGCACCACGGTGTCCACTTAGAGCAGGATAAGTAAGTTCTTTTTCAGATTTGCAACCTACGATTGCTACTGAACATACTGCCAAAGCAGCCAAAATTGTTCTTTTTGTAAACATAATTATTATTTATTAAATTGGTTTGTTAGCATTTCATGCACGAAAGGTAATAGTTTTTTGTCAAGATAGCCCTTAAAAGTTTAAAAATTATCACAATCTTAACATTAATACGCAAAAAAAGGTCTAGATAATACGATTATTACCTAGACCTTGTAATATATAGACACTAAGAGTTAGCTCAATATCGCCTCTATCTGAGAGAGTTCTTGCTCGCTAAACTCAATACATTTGGTAGCATCAAGGTTATCGTCAAGCTGTTTCACCGAGCTAGCACCTATAAGCACGCTGCTCACGCGGCTATCACGCAACAACCACGCTATGGCCATCTGAGCGAGGCTCTGACCTCTCTGCGCGGCAATATCATTCAAGGCTTTGACCTTGCTCAGCACCTCTGGCGTTATGGCCGACACCTGAAGGTTGCCCGTATCTTTTGCTGCACGCGAATCACTAGGCACACCACCCAGATATTTGTTTGTCAACATTCCCTGCGCAAGTGGCGAGAAAGCAATCATACCCACGCCCTTTTCACCCAAGAGTGGCAGCAGGTGAGGCTCTGTCCAACGCTCGAACATAGAATACTTATCTTGATGTATAAGACAGCTCGAACGGTATTCACCCAAGACCTCTAGCGCGCGTGCCGTTTGCTCATGGTTATAGTTTGAAAGGCCTATGTAAAGCACCTTGCCACTACGCACCAAATCGACCATAGCACCCATGGTCTCCTCGATAGGGGTATTTGGGTCTGGACGGTGAGAGTAATATATATCAACAAAATCTACACCCATGCGCTTTAAGCTCTGGTCAAGACTTGTCATAATGTGTTTTCTACTTGCCCAGTTGCCATAAGGGCCTGGCCATTTCTCAAATCCCGCCTTGGTAGAGATTAGAAGCTCGTCTCGATATTTACCTAGTCCAGCCTTTAGTATCTTACCAAAGTTGACCTCTGCCGACCCTGGCTCGGGACCATAATTATTAGACATATCGAAGTGGGTAATTCCTCTATCAAAAGCTCTGAAAGCTATCTTGCTATAATCTTCATACTTATCTACACTACCGAAGTTGTGCCAAAGTCCTAGCGAGATTGCGGGCAACAATATTCCACTCTTACCACACCTGCGATAACAAGCATCGTCATAACGAGTTGGACATGCAATATACTCTTCCATGATTAAATTTATTAAATTAGTTTTCTATTTAACACAAAGTTATAAAAATATCTAACAACACCAAAGCATATGTATCATACAATATATGTGATAGATAGCAAAAAACACACAGCAAAATAGAGTCGTTAACACATCCTTAGGCCCAGTTTGCCATTTGGAGAACTAGGCAGATTTTCGTATCTTGCAGCAAGACCTTAACAAAACCTAACCTAACAACAAAATGACTATCGACACCCTAATCTCCCAATTAGAGGCCGCAAAGGCCACTCTAATGGTTATTGGAGACAACACGGTAAACCACTATACCCAACGTGGCATACAAGATATATACACTCTATTCAAACAAAGCCCTCAGGTGCTTAAAGGTGCTACCATCGTAGACAAGATAATAGGCAAGGGCGCGGCTAGCGTTATGATAGCTGCCAGGCCTCAAAAGGTATACACACGAATCATCAGCCAAAACGCGCTACAATTCTTCAACCAGTACAACATACCCGTAGAGTACAAAGAGCTTGTACCCCATATCATCCGACGAGATGGTAACGGCTGGTGTCCTGTGGAGCTACTTTGCAAGGAGGCCACTACAGTAGAGCAAGCTATGCTAAAGATAGACGAATTTATGAACCAAATAAAGTCCTAAAAAATTATGCAAACTTCAACCTTAAAGCTCCACTCGCTGAGCTACAACCAGTCAAAAACATTTCTATTGGCCCTAGCTTTCGTAGCAGGCAACATTATTTTGCCTCAGCTATGCCATGTCGTTCCTCAGGGAGGATTCATCTTCTTGCCTATCTACTTCTTTACTCTAATAGCATCCTATAAATATGGCTGGAGAGTAGGTCTATTAACAGCTATCCTCTCACCAGTGGCAAACCACCTTCTATTCTCTATGCCAAGTGCGGCGGTTCTTCCTGCTATCCTTACCAAGGGAGTTCTTCTTGTTGCAGCAGCAAGCGCAGCAGCACACTACTTCAAAAGAATATCTCTACCTATCCTTGTAGGTGTTGTACTTAGCTATCAAGTGCTAGGTAGTGCAATAGAGTGGGTTATGCTAGCAGACTTCAATCTTGCAATCCAAGATTTCAAACTTGGAATCCCAGGAATGCTTCTTCAGGTCCTTGGAGCACACCTACTTATCAACTATTTCATGAGAGAAAAGTAAAAACTTAACCCTCTGTATATCAATTATAAGCCACTTTGCATGTTTGTAGAGTGGCTTTTTTGTTGCATTTTTTTATACATTAGCCATGGTTTTTTAACAAAAAAACCATATCTTAGTAACCAGCTAACCACAAACAAGATAACACAAGAATCATGCTTGATAAATCAAACTACTATCAACCCGAAATTGAAACTATTTCGCGCGAGGATCTACGCGAGCTACAAAGCTCGCGACTAAAAAAGAGCATCGAAGTTGCTCTAGAATCACCTTTCTACTCAGAAAAGTATAAGTCCCTAGGCATCACCGCCGACAGCATACAGAGCGTCGACGATCTGAGCAAGCTGCCGTTCACCACCAAGGATGACTTGCGCTCAAACTACCCCTTTGGACTAGTTGCTCAGAATATGCGCAACAACATAGTACGCCTGCACTCGTCGAGCGGCACAACAGGCAACCCTACGGTTATCTGCCACTCACAACACGATCTTGACCAATGGGCAAACCGCGTTGCCCGCTGCCTTTATATGGTGGGTCTAAGACAAGGCGATGTGTTCCAAAACACATCAGGCTATGGTATGTTCACTGGCGGCTTGGGCTTCCAGTACGGAGCCGAGGCACTAGGAGCACTAACGGTTCCTGCCGCAGCAGGCAACACCATGCGCCAAATTAAATTCATAACCGACTTTGGCACCAACGCCATACATGCCATCCCTAGCTACGCCTCACGCCTATATGAGGGCTTTCTGGAGCAAGGCATAGACATCAACAACCTTAAGCTCCACACCCTAATCATAGGTGCCGAGCCACACACCGACGAACAGCGCAAACGCATAGAGAGGACCCTAAATGTCAAGGCCTATAACTGCTTTGGTATGTCAGAGATGAGTGGACCTGGTGTTGCTTTTGAGTGCCAATACCAAAATGGTCTCCACCTGTGGGAAGACTGTTACATAATGGAGATTATCGACCCCGACACTCTAGAGCCAGTAGAAGATGGAGAGATTGGAGAGTTGGTACTTACCACGCTCGACCGCGACGCCATGCCACTAATACGCTACCGCACACGCGACTTGACACGCATCATTACTGGTCAGTGCGAATGTGGCCGTACCCACCGCCGTATAGACAGACTCAAAGGCCGTAGCGATGATATGTTTATCGTCAAGGGAGTTAACATCTTCCCTATGCAGATAGAGAAGATACTACTTCAGTTCAAAGAGCTAAGCTCAAATTACCTTATCACCATATCGTCAAAAAACACCAACGACGAAATACTTGTAGAGGTAGAGTTGAGCGACCTATTTACCGACGACTTCTCAAAACTACAACAACTGACTCAACAAATCGTCCGTAACCTTAAAGACGAGATATTACTTACCCCTAAGGTCAAACTTCTAGACAAAGGTTCTATCCCTGTACAAGAAGGCAAGGCCGTACGAGTAAAAGACTTACGTAAATTATAAGCGCTAAAAATATGAAAAGAATAAATCAACTTTCGGTTTTTCTAGAAAACAAATCGGGTCGCCTGAATGAAATCCTTGACATCATCGGCCAACACGACATAGAGATTATAGCAGCCTCGGTTGCCGACACCTCCGAGTACGGTATCCTGAGAATGATAACATCCAACACCAAGAAGGCCCTAGAGGTGCTAAAACAAGCCCATGTCAGCGCGAACATCAGCGAGGTCATAGCCATACGCTGCGACAATAACGCAAGCGCGTTCTCTAATGAGCTGAAAAAACTCTCTAACGAATCTATCTGCATAGAATATATGTATAGCTTTAGCTGTGGCGGACAATCAACACTGATTCTACGCACCAACAACAACGCGCTCGCCATCGAAACAGCAAGCAAGTATAGCGTCAACACCCTAACCCAAGATCAACTATACCAACTATAATAATATGAAAACTAAAGACCTGATTTTTATCGCGGCCCTAGTAGCGGTCTTCACACCTATATTCCTTTGCGACTCAATATATGAGGGATACAAAGTTATAAATGGTAACCACCCCTATATGCTAGCCTTTATCAAGTTCGCCCTTTTGTCAACTCTCGGTGAGTCTATCAGCATGCGCATTAAGATGGGTAGCTACAACCCAGCGAACTATGGACTTCTGCCTCGCGCAATCCTGTGGGGACTATTTGGTATATGGATAGCCATCGCCATGAAAGCACTAGCTATGGGCACGCCATACCTTGCAACAAGCCTAGGCATCAAGAATGTCCCTGAGGCTATGGCAGGCTCTTTCTCAGCTACCAAGCTACTTGTAGCCTTTATGATTAGCGTTATGATGAATACGACCTTTGGCCCTGTATTTATGACCCTACATAAGATTACAGACACCCATATCCTTAATCATGGTGGCAGCCTCAAGGCACTAATCACACCTATCAACATGAGCGAGTACTTTCAGAATCTCAACTGGAAGATACAGTGGGGCTTTGTATTCAAGAAGACCATACCATTGTTTTGGTTCCCTGCCCATACTATTACCTTTATGCTACCTGCCGAATATCAGGTTCTCTTTGCCGCAGCACTAAGCATCGCCTTGGGCGTAATCCTATCCGTTGCCGCCGTAATGTCCCGCGCAGACTAAGCAAGCATACATCCAGCTTCACATCTTAAGGGATATAATACATTATCTCTAAAGATTGGCACACAGAACAGGAGCAATCATTTAACGATTGCTCCTTTTTTTTGCACACGGCACACGGGGTGTGCCGCACGAACTGCGTGTTAGGGTTCTAAGGTATGAGGTGTGTAAAATAAAGGTCGCTGCAAGTAAATGCCACGCGCAAACCTAAATCAGCGATTACCTGCTCGACTTATCCGTCGCACACCCTGTGTGCCACGCGAGCCGTGAGAGGTAGTTGAAGGTTATAATTCTGATGCTGGGAAGTGTGGAATAAGGCATACCCAAGAAATAACATAAATCAGAATTTACGGATTCGGCTATCCGTCGCACACTCTGTGTGCTGCCGCGCGGCA
>JAWXTS010000087.1:0-6165 GCA_044433305.1 Rikenellaceae bacterium
GTGGGATATAGCGGGATAGATACCCTTAAACAGATAGCTACGGATGCTGTATCGGATGAGCAGATGGAGAAAGCCGCTGAGCGTTTCCCAATTAACCCACCTCAAAACAAAGAAGAATACTACTACCGTACTATTTTCGAGGAGCACTTCCCATCGACGACTGCTGCCGAGTGTGTGCCTTCGGTTCCGTCAGTGGCATGTAGTACCCCTGAGGCTTTGGCTTGGGATGCTTCGTTCCAGAATCTTAACGATCCTTCTGGTCGTGCCGTTTTGGGAGTTCATAACACCGATTTGAGCAAATAGACGCTTGTCACCTTGAGTGACGATAAAAATATATGGGTAAACAAAAAGCCTGACAATCAAGTGATTGTCAGGCTTTTTGTCTTAAGTGATCCGGACAGGATTCGAACCTGTGACCGTCAGATTAGAAATCTGATGCTCTATCCAACTGAGCTACCGGACCATTTAGAGTCACAAAAGTAAGTTAATTATTGTTATTATCCAAAAAAAATATATCTATCGCTCAAAAAAAGATGTGCGCTGAATATAATTATAAAATAGTTAGTAATAAAATTCATATATGTTAATATAGTATTAAAAAAATTATTATATTTGTATCAGTTGGAAAATAATAAACTAAAATGCAGGTTCCATATTGAGTAAGGTAACGCATTTGTAAAACCCTATTTGGCTAGAAGAAAACTTCTTAAACGATACATAAAGAGGTAGCATACAGAATTACATGCTTTGCAACCGTGGCGTTATGATGCCACAAACACATAGTTTTAAAATACTCTGTGTCATGGGTGTAGAATATATTCTTGAAATGTATAGCAGGGCTATCTTAGGGTCATCATAGCGGATTGTACCTTGTTGAATAAACTACGAGTGTATGTTATTACCTCGCCATAAAGATGTAATATGGGTACGTGTTGCGATGCTTAGATGCTATTTTTGAATAGCTTTTTATATAAGCATAATCTAAAGCAACAAAGCATTTGAGTGTCAAATTTTCCAAACAACACAGATTATTAAGGCTCTGATTGCAGCACTAGGTTTTATTTGTGCTCCAAAGAGTTCTGAATTTTATTATCTACTCCAAGGCCTTGGGCTTCTTGGTTTAGATTTTTTACAACCTTGATGTGCAGGCACATTAAGGCGACTATTATATATCTGCTCTGGTGCGTGAAAAGTACCTCATAAAGGCAGAGACATTTATACGGAGCGACTCTTTCATCATTATGAAAGACAATAACACACAGGATATACAAGAAGATTTATTTACGCTCCCTTGGAAGAAGAATATTAAAATACAAAATAAAATAATTATGTCAGCAGAAAAAAGATGGGTTACAAAGCCACAGGGTGACAGCATGACGGTCGAAACATTGGCTGCCTCGTTGAATATCCCTAAGGTGCTTGCCAACCTGCTTGTTCAGCGCGGTATCACAACACACTCCAAGGCATGGGAGTTCTTTAATCCTAAATTAGAGACTCTACATGATCCCTTTCTGATGAAAGACATGGAGTCTGCGGTGAAACGCATAGAACAGGCTGTTTCAACAGGCGAAAAAATCATGGTATATGGTGACTACGATGTAGATGGTACTACGGCTGTGGCACTAGTATATAGATTTATTAAAAGCCTAGGGGGTGCTCAAGTGAGCTTCTATATTCCCGACCGCTATACCGAAGGATATGGCGTTTCGATAAAAGCCATAGACTATGCTCAGCGCAAGGGCATCTCGTTAATTATTACCCTTGATTGCGGTATTAAAGCAGTAGAGAAAGTCGACTATGCCAACGAGCTGGGTATAGACTTTATAATCTGCGACCACCACTTGCCTGGAGAGACGGTGCCGCAGGCTAAGGCCGTGCTAAATCCAAAACAGGTAGATTGCCCTTATCCATTCAAGGAGCTTTCTGGTTGTGGTGTCGGCTTCAAGCTTGTTCAAGGATATTGTCAGTATAAGAACATTCCTTTCTCAGAAATTACAGGACTTTTGGATTTGGTTGCGGTGAGCATCGCGGCCGATATTGTTCCCGTTGTCGGAGAGAATCGCGTTTTGGCATATTATGGATTGCGTTGTTTGAACGAACGCCCTAGTAAGGGCCTTCAGTCTATACTTAGAATCTGTGGTCTAGATAACATGAAGGTGACACTAGATGATATAGTGTTTAAGATAGGTCCAAGAATCAATGCTGCTGGCAGGATGGCAGTTGATGCAGAGCAAGAGAATGCAGCTCCCTCTGGCGGTCACACGGCGGTATACCTTATGGTTGCCGAGGATGACAGTATAGCCACTAAGTTTGGAGCTTTCATAGATACTTGCAATCAGGACCGTAAGAACATAGACCGCTCAATAACTATCGAGGCTCATAATTATATCGAGAGTCATCCTGAAATCAAATCACACAAATGTACCGTTGTCTATAATCCTAACTGGATGAAGGGCGTGGTGGGTATCGTGGCCTCGCGCCTAATCGAAACCTACTATAAGCCTACGGTTGTGCTTACCATGAGCAATGGCCTTGTTACGGGTAGTGCTCGTAGCATTGCGGGCTTTGACCTTTATCAGGCTGTTGAGTCGTGCTCTGACCTTCTAGAGAACTTCGGAGGACACATGTATGCGGCAGGTCTTACCATGTTGCCAGAGAATGTCGAGGCCTTTACAAAACGCTTCTGTGAGTACGTGGATGCCAATATCTCTGACGAAACTCTGATTCAGCAAGTTGATATAGATAGCGAGATATTGTTTAGCGATATAACAGACTCTTTCCGTTCTACCTTGGCTCGTTTTCAGCCCTTTGGTCCGGGAAACAGCTCGCCACTATTTATCTCGTGCAAGGTCAGCAATGGTGGTGATGCCAAGCTGGTTGGTGCCGAGCTAGAGCACCTGCGTATGGATTTGATTCAGCGTCAGAAACCTAATACCTCGATAGCATCTATCGCCTTTCAGCAACCGGGTAACTTTGAGTATATCAGAGCTGGTCGCCCCATAGACGTTTGCTACCATATTGTGGAGAATCATTATCGAGGCAAGGTCACGCCTCAGTTGAGAATCAAGGACATAAGAAAGTCTGATATGAAATAGATTTTAATAAATAAGGGTAAGCCACTGCGGCTCACCCTTATTTATTATATGTTATACACGTTGCTGTCTTCTATGCTGCAATCGCCCCAGCGTTCGCCTATGTACTTTATTGTTTCAAGAACTGCCATAGGGTCGTTCTCTGTCACTAGCTTTAGGCGTGTTTGCTTGAAGTCGGGTAGTCCTTTGAAGTAGCATGTCAGGTGGCGGCGCATCTCCAGCAGTCCGACCTTCTCGCCCTTGACCTCTATGGACTTATTGAAGTGCTCGGTGGCTATGCTCACTCGCTCGGCCACTGTTGGGCTGGCAAGCTTCTCGCCTGTTTGGATGTAGTGCTTTATGTCGCGAAAAATCCATGGGCAGCCATAAGTGGCGCGTCCTATCATTATGCCGTCAACGCCATAGCGGTCGAAGTAGTCGGCAGCCTGCTCTGGAGACTTGATGTCGCCATTGCCTATTATGGGTATGTGCATACGAGGGTTGTTCTTAACCTCGCCTATGAGTGTCCAGTCGGCCTGCCCAGTGTACATCTGAGCGCGAGTGCGCCCGTGTATGGTTAGGGCCTCGATGCCCACATCTTGTAGGCGTTCGGCAATGTCGACTATGTGTTTGGTGTTCTCGTCCCAGCCAAGGCGTGTCTTCACGGTTACGGGTATATCCACGGCCTGCACTATCTGACGTGTCATCTCAACCATAAGAGGTATGTTCTGCATCATGCCGCTGCCTGCGCCACGGCTTGCAATCTTGCGCACGGGGCATCCAAAGTTTATGTCTATAACATCGGGATTAGCCTCTGCGGTTAGCACAGCCGCCTCGACCATGGCATCTATAAGGTGTCCGTATATTTGTATGCCCACGGGGCGTTCTTGCTCGTTGATATTGAGTTTTATGCGTGATTTCACGGCGTCGCGAATAAGCCCGTCGCTTGAGACAAACTCTGTGTATACCATGTCGGCACCAAAAAGTTTGCACATATATCTAAACGAAGGGTCTGTTACGTCCTCCATAGGGGCTAAAAATAATGGCTTAGGGCCCAAATCCAAGTTCCTAATTGTCATAAGATGATGTTTAAGTCGCAAAAGTAGTTATAATTTTTTATCTTTGTGGTCTGATAGTTTATTAAATCATTATGCGAGAAGCTGTCACTGGTATTATTAAAGAACAAAAATAAAGATATGAGCATTGAAAATCAACTCTTAGAAGTTATCTCAGGCGTAGTAGAAGGTCTCTACGGTGCTGTTGATAAATCACTGGTTCAGATTCAGAAAACACGTAAGGAATTTGAGGGTGACTTTACGCTAGTGGTTTTCCCACTATTAAAAACAAGCCGTAAGTCTCCAGACGCTACGGCAACACAAATTGGTGAGAGCTTGGTCGAGAGTTCGCCAATAGTAAAGTCTTTTAATGTAATCAAGGGTTTCCTGAATATATCCCTTAAAGAGAGTTTCTGGGGCGGGCGTTTCAATGAGCTTGCAACTGCCGAGAACTTTGGTCAGGGTGAGCCTACGGGTCGCACAGTTATGGTTGAGTATTCGTCGCCAAATACAAATAAACCTCTTCACCTTGGACATATACGCAACAACCTGTTGGGTTATTCTGTTGCTAGCATACTTCAAAAGGCTGGTAATCAGGTCAAGAAGGTTAACCTTGTGAATGACCGTGGTATACATATCTGTAAGTCTATGATTGCTTGGCAGCGTTTTGGTGCAGGTGAGACTCCTTTAAGCTCGGGCATGAAGGGCGACCACTTGGTTGGCAAATACTATGTCGAGTTTGATAAAGCTTATAAGGCAGAAATCAAAGAGCTTGTGGCTTCAGGCATGAGCGAGGATGATGCTAAGAAGCAGGCTCCAATAATGCTTGCAGCGCAGGATATGTTGCGAGAGTGGGAGGCTAAGGACCCTCAAGTGCGCGAGCTGTGGGAAACAATGAACGGCTGGGTTTATGAGGGCTTTGACATTACTTATAAAGCACTAGGCGTTGATTTTGATAGGGTATATTATGAGTCTCAGACCTACCTTTTGGGTAAGAGCCTTGTAGACGATGGACTAGCGCGTGGGGTGTTCTTCCGCAAAGAAGATGGCTCTGTGTGGGTAGATTTGGAGAGCGATGGTCTAGACCAAAAGTTGCTTCTAAGGGGTGATGGCACCTCAGTATATATGACTCAAGACTTGGGTACCGCACTTCAACGCTTCGAGGAGTATAAGATGGACGGTATGATATATGTTGTTGGTAATGAGCAAAATTATCACTTCCAAGTATTGAAACTTATCCTTTCTAAGTTGGGCTACGGATGGGCAGATAGCATCTATCACCTTTCTTATGGTATGGTTGAGCTTCCTGAGGGCAAGATGAAATCGCGCGAGGGAACTGTTGTTGATGCCGACGAACTGGTTGAGGGCATGGTTAGCACGGCACGCGAGATGGCCGCTGAACTGGGCAAGGGTGCAGGTGATGCCTCAGAGCTTGACTTCATAGGCAATACAGTAGGTCTTGGAGCTTTGAAATACTTTATTCTTAAGGTTGACCCACGCAAGACTATGCTTTTTGATCCTAAGGAATCTATTGACTTCAACGGAAATACAGGTCCGTTTATTCAATATACTTATGCACGTATCCGCTCGGTGTTGCGCAAGGCAGCTGAAGTGGGCATAGATTATAAAGTGGCAGTGGATGGTGAGCGTCTTGTTGAGCGCGAAATATCGCTTGTTAAGATGTTGAGTAGCTACCCAGAGGTTGTTGCTCAGGCTGCTTCAGACTTCTCTCCAGCGGTCATCGCGGCTTATGTCTATGAGCTAGCCAAGGAGTTTAACGGCTACTACCACGACTACTCTATAATGAAGGAGGAAGACGCTGTTATCAAATCTCAACGACTTTATCTATGTGAGAAGATTAGCGAGGTTATCTCCTCGGGTATGTTGTTACTGGGTATCAATGTTCCAGAGAGAATGTAATTATCGCGCTTAACTACCAAGGCGACTTTCGTCTCTGCTCTCGCAGTACAAATTATAGTATAAAAGATATGGGAATGACTGCAATATTGCTTGCCAGTCATTCCATATCTTTTTCAGTA
>JAWXTS010000088.1:0-5729 GCA_044433305.1 Rikenellaceae bacterium
AGTGAAGATTTCGTAAGGGCGGTTGTTATGTATTCCGATAAAGGCGATCCAATCCTCGGTGCCATTCTTGAAACGTAGGATGTCGGCATCAAGTTCTATTGGGCGTCTTAGTGGAGGGATGATAGTCTCGGTTTCTTTCTCTTTCTTGGCCTCGACAAGTACACCCGCACGTGAGCCGTCACGATAAACCGTAACACCCTTACAACCACACTCCCAGCCAGTCATGTAGACACTAGCCACAGTCTCCTCTGTAATTTCGTTTGGTAGGTTCACGGTAACAGATATAGAGTGGTCTACCCATTTCTGTATGCCTCCCTGCATCTTGACTTTGTTTACCCAGTCAATATCGTTGGCCGTAGCTTTGTGATAAGGAGTTTTCTCTATAATCTTCTCTACTTCCTCAAGTGGCATTCTCTTAACCTTATCTGGGTCATAGCCATTGATTTCCAGCCATGTGATGAACTTATGGTGGAATACGTTGTACTCTTCCCATGAATCGCCTACCTCGTCAACAAAGGTGATGTTCACATCGTTGTCAGAAGGGTTGACCTTGCGACGGCGAGTGTAAACAACTCTAAATGCTGGCTCGATACCAGAAGTTGTTTGAGTCATAAGGCTTGTAGTTCCTGTTGGAGCAATAGTAAGCATGGCGATGTTGCGTCGACCATACTTAATCATATCCTCATAAAGTTGTGGGTCAGCCTCTTTGATACGTTGTATCATTGGGTTGTTGGCCTCGCGAGCAGTGTCATAAACCTCAAACGCACCACGCTCCTTGGCCATCTCGACAGATGCACGGTAAGCGGCTAGGGCTAGAGCTTTCTGTACCTCGACAGCAAATTCAGTTGCCTCTGGCGAACCATATCTTAGGTTCAAGGCAGCCAACATATCGCCCTCGGCAGTGATGCCTAGTCCTGTGCGGCGGCCCTGAAGAGCTTTCTCGCGTATCTTCTTCCATAGGTTAAGCTCTACTGAACGTATGTCCTTATCCTCTGGGTCTTTGTCTATCTTCTCGATTATGGCATCTATCTTTTCTAGTTCTAGGTCGATAATGTCGTCCATCATGCGCATGGCACGGTTGGCGTGACGATTAAACTTCTCGAAGTTGAAGCTTGCCTTGTCGCTAAATGGATTATCCACATAGCCATATAGGTTGATAGCTAGCAGGCGGCAGCTATCATAAGGGCATAGAGGAATCTCTCCACAAGGGTTTGTAGACACGGTGCGGAAACCTAAGTCGGCATAGCAATCAGGAATAGACTCTTTGATGATAGTATCCCAGAACAAGATTCCTGGCTCAGCAGATCTCCATGCGTTGTGTATAATTTTGTTCCACAATGCTGTGGCGTCGATATTCTTTTGGTATGTTGGCTCTTTGGCCTCGATAGGGAATTGTTGGTGGTATTGAGAACCTGATTTCACGCTCTGCATAAATTCATCGTCTATCTTGATAGAGACGTTGGCACCAGTAACTTTTCCAGTTTCGATTTTAGCATCTATAAAGCTCTCTGCATCAGGGTGCTTGATAGATAGAGATAGCATAAGTGCTCCACGGCGACCGTCCTGTGCAACCTCGCGTGTAGAGTTAGAGTAGCGTTCCATGAAAGGCACGATACCCGTTGAGGTAAGCGCACTGTTTAGTACGGGGCTACCAGTAGGGCGTATGTGAGATAGGTCATGACCTACACCGCCGCGACGTTTCATAAGCTGTACTTGCTCCTCGTCTATGCGGATAATACCACCATAGCTATCAGCAGGATTATGATGACCGATAACAAAACAATTTGAAAGAGAGGCAATCTGAAGATTGTTTCCAATACCTGTCATTGGGCCACCCTGAGGAATGATATATTTAAAGCCCTTAAGCAGCTCGTAAATATCATTTGCATCCATAGGGTTTGCATACTTCTTCTCTATACGAGCAATCTCGTTGGCTATGCGCATGTGCATGCTCTTTGGAGAGTTCTCATATATATTGCCAAAAGAGTCTTTTAGGGCGTACTTGCTGACCCATACCGTTGCAGCTAGTTCGTCACCTTCAAAGTACTCGCGAGCGGCGTCTACTGCTTCTTGGTAGCTGTAAGTGCGCAATTCACTTTCGTTGTTTGGTTTGGTTTCAGGTTTCATAATTATGCTATATTTCTTAGATTTTTTAACGGTGAAAATGTTTACAATGTTACGACAAACTTTTTACAACAACAATGACAAATATGAAATGTTATTAACAGCTAGTTAACAGTTTTCTAGTCCCTTGATTTACAGAGTGTTGTGCTGACACTTTTTACCTTGCCTCCAAGTGGTGGGGCGAGCTTTTCGATAGTGATTTCAACACTTATAATCTGGGAAAACTGCTCCAAAAGTGCGTTAGAGATACGCCACGCCACGTTTTCGATTATGTCTGATGGTATGTTCATCTGCTCACAAACCGCGTCATAGACCTCAAGGTAGTTTACGGTCTTGGATATGTCGTCATTTTGGGCGGCATCCCCGAGGTTGACCTGCATTTTTAGCTCGACATTAAACTTGTTGCCCACGATTTTTTCAAGCTCATAGCAGCCGTGAAACGCGTGGAACTCCATATTATTTAGTGAAATGGTAGAAATAGACATGATAGTAGTAATTTTGTTTGTCACAAATGTAAGAAAAATATCGTACATTTGTGGACTCTTAAACTCAAATAGTCTCCACTATGAAAAATGTGATAGGCATAGGAAACGCCTTGACAGATATCCTGATAAATCTTACTAACAACGATGTGTTAGAACGTTTTGACATTGCTCCAGGAAGTATGAACCTTGTCGACTCGACTAAACAAAAAGAGGTCGGCGAATTTGTTGCCGACATGCCAAGAACACTGTCTTTGGGCGGAGCAACTTCTAATACCATCCGCGCCATGGCCAAGCTTGGTTCGCAGGTGGGGTATATAGGCAAGGTTGGAGAAGATGCTACGGGCGACTTCTTTGAGCAAGCTATGGTGAATCTAGGCATCAAACCTGTTATATTTCGTGGCCAAAAACATTCGGGTCGCTGTGTGTCGCTTGTGTCGCCAGATGGCGAGCGCACCATGTGCACCTACCTTGGCTCGGCTCTAGAACTAAATAAGGCAGAGGTTGTTGAGGATATATTCAAAGGTTATGACTGCCTATATGTTGAGGGTTACCTTGTTCAAGATCATGAGCTTATAGAGCACGCAATGCGTCAAGCTAAGGCTATGGGAATGAAGGTCGCCATAGATCTAGCTAGCTTTAATATCGTAGAGGAAAATATAGACTTTCTGCATAAACTTGTACGCGAGAATGTAGATATACTCTTTGCCAACGAGCAAGAGGCAACAGCTTTTACGGGTAACGACAACCCTCGCGAGGCTCTAGACATAATCTCAGAAAATTGTGAACTCTCTGTGGTTAAGATAGGCCGCAAGGGCGCGTATATCAAATATCAAGGCAAGGTAGAGCATGTAGGTATCATGGAGGCTGCTAAGCGTGTAGATACTACGGGCGCAGGTGATTTCTATGCTGCTGGCTTTTTGTTCGGTATGTGCAAAGGACTATCGCTGGTTCAGTGTGGCACCATAGGCGCGATAACTGCGGGTAAGGTAATAGAGGTCGTAGGTACAACCTTCGGAGAAGAGGTCTGGACAGAAATCTCTTCGCTTGTGAAACAAGTTGAAAAAGGACAATACCTATTCTAGGCCATCTCTACCCACGACAAGCATCTGAAGCCTTGTTGTGCGCTCAATAGTTTGTGTTCAAAATACTTGATTGTTTTTATCAGCCCTACATCTAGATCGACGTGCGGCTGCCAGTCTAGTAGCTTGTTTGCTAGAGTTATGTCTGGTGTGCAGTTGCCAAGTTCACCCTGAGAAAGGTTCATGTACTTGACCTGTGATTTGCTACCCGAAAGTTTGATAATCTTCTCTACCAGATCCTTTATGGTTAGCCTCTGGTTGTTACCTATATTTATAGGTCTGTGTAGCTGCTGATAGTCTTTTGATTTTTTCTGCTTTTGTGGATAATGCATGTTGTAGTTGCTGTCACACACGCCCATCTCATGATTATCTTGACTCTTATCTAGGTGGTTGTTCATAAGCTGTATAAGACCATCTACAACGTCGTCTATATAACAAGGGCTTCGATATTGCAATCCATTCTGGTATATTGTTATGTCTCGGCCCTGCAAGGCTCGCTCAATGACCATGGGTATTATTCTGTTGTTGTCAGCCCACATGTTGGGTCCATAGGTGTTGAATATGCGCGCTATGCGTATGTCGGTTCCATATTTTCGCCAGAACGATGTCATGATAGTTTCAGACACCCTCTTGCTCTCGATGTAGGCCGCACTTTGAGATAGCATGTCAACCACCCCTGGTGTAGTCTCGGGTATGGAGCTTGTGTGGGTCTTGCCATAGATTTTGCTTGTCGATGCTTGTAGTATTGTGGCATTGCAACTTTTGGCCAGCTCCAACATGTTGAGAGTGCCTAAGATGACGGTCTTGATGGTTCCTATGGGGTCGGCCAAATGATTTGTGGCAGACGAAGGAGCCGCCAGATTATAAATCTGAAATACATTGCCCTTAAAGGCTGCGGTTATGTCACCCTCTATAAACTCAAAGTTCTTGAGATGTAAGAGATGCGATATGTTTTCTTTATAACCCGTACTGAGATTGTCTAAGCCAATAACGTTGTGGCCCTCAGATAAGAGTCGCTGGCATAGGTTAGAGCCTATAAAGCCTGCTGCTCCCGTAACTAGAATCTTGCCTGTTCTCATAGCTTTTTTTTCAGACTCAAAAGCAAGAACCATTCCATATCATGGAATCTCTGGCAACTGTTTGAGCCTACTCAAAAATCTTGCGCTGGAAGATGATTAGATAAACGATGCCCACAGAAATATAGCTGTCCGCTACGTTGAATATAGGTCTGAAGAACTCGAATGGCTCACCACCCCAGAAAGGAAACCAGTCGGGGAAGAAGCCCCTGATAAGTGGGAAGTAGAACATGTCGACCACATTGCCGTGCATCAAAGAGGAATACCCTCCGCCCGCAGGGAACAGTGTGGCTACGCTATTGTAGGTCGATTCAGAGAATATTGCACCATAGAATACCCCATCGATAATATTACCCAGAGCACCTGCCAAAACCATAGAACACCCTATGATTGCGCCTGTGGGAGCTTTCTTCTTGACCAACTTGAATATATATACTATAAGTGCTACTACAAGTAATATCCTAAAGATGCTGAGTATCAACTTTCCGTAATCGCCCCCTAGTTGCATGCCATAGGCGGCTCCGGGGTTTTCGATGAACCTTATCTGGCACCACTCGCCAAAGACATTTATGCTTTGATTGACGGTCATGCTTAGCTTTACGATAAACTTAACTATTTGATCTATAACCAGAAGAAGGGCTACGAATATTGCGACTTTGTTTTTTGTCATAACAGTTTGTTGTTTGGTTCACAAATATAGCAAAAACAAATTAGTTTCAATAGTTGTTGATTGTGGAGGTTTGTCAATGCTAGTTGTTGAGCGGTGCAATATGTTTATTATTAGTGCTTTATGATTTATGGGCGAAAAAAATATTAACTTTTTTGTTTAATTATTTGGATAATTAATAATAAGCTCTTATTTTTGTGGCTCGAAAGGAGAGATGGCAGAGTGGTCGATTGCGGCGGTCTTGAAAACCGTTGAACTGAGAGGTTCCTGGGGTTCGAATCCCTATCTCTCCGCCAAG
>JAWXTS010000089.1:0-5634 GCA_044433305.1 Rikenellaceae bacterium
GCGAACAACACGGTAGTTGGTGATAGCCTCTTCGCCCTTGTTCTCATCGTCGCGTGGCACATACATCTTGAGTGCTGCGTTTTCGGTTAGCAGTGTGTGTATAGAGCCTTGCTTCTGTGGTAGGTGACCCTCGACCACAGCGATATACTTACGCTCACGCACAAGGTTGTGCCAGCCGCGCTGCATAGTCTCCTGCACCTGCTCGCTCTTTGCAAACATCATTAGGCCCGATGTTTCGCGGTCTAGGCGGTGGAGGATGAAGATTCTATTCTGTGGATCTTTGCGCTTTACATACTCGCTGAGTATAAAGTAGGCTGTCTTGGTCTGCTGCTTGCTCGATGCCATAGATAGCAGTCCGTTGCGCTTGTCTATGATTATTATATCTTGGTCCTCATATACTATGCGCATCATAGGGTGTTTGAACTCTTCTGGTGCGCGACCCATGCGTACACGAACTATGTCGCCTTGCTTTATGGCAGCGTCATGCTTTGTAGTTATCACGTTGTTGATAGAGACCTGACGGTGGCTAAGGTATGATTTTATGGTTGTGCGGCTCTGGTCTTTGATTAGAGCAAAGAGTGTCTTGAGCAGGGTTGCGCTCTCGCTGATTTTAAATTCGTACTTTGTGCTTACGTCTTGATTCTTCATGTTGATGATGTTTGCGCCTAGAGTGAGATTAGTCTTTGGCGTGAGGTGTGGAATAATAAAAAAGCACTTATATCTCTATAAGTGCTTTTGTGGGAGTTGAGGGAGTCGAACCCCCGACCCTCTGCTTGTAAGGCAGATGCTCTAAACCAACTGAGCTAAACTCCCGATTGGGTCGGTGCAATTAGTTTCCCATTGCGACTGCAAAGATAGGCATAATATTGTTATCTCCAAATTTTTCTGCAATAAAAATAAAATAAAAATTTAACCAACACTTAACCATACCTATTAATATGGATGCTTGGAATCCTAAACCAAAAGCTGTACTTTTGAAACCAAAATAATAAGCAGATGATAAAAGCAGTAATTTTTGATATGGACGGCGTGCTAGTCGACAATAGTAAAATCCATTTCGAGGCCTTTGTGGTTTTTTGCAAACGCCATGGTGTAGACATTTCGGCCGATGCCCTAAAGCCCTTCTTCGGTATGGGCAACGATGAGATAATCCCTGCGGTGTTGTCGCGCGAGATAGAGCCAAGTGAACTCAAAGCTCTGGCAGATGAGAAAGAAATAATCTATCGTGATATCTTTGCCTCGACGATAAAACCGCTGGATGGCCTTGTAGATATGTTGCGTGGGCTTAAGGACATGGGCGTGAAGATTGCTGTTGGCAGCTCGGGCAATACAGATAATGTGAATTTTGTGCTTGAGAAATGCGGCATAGCTAGCTACTTTGATGCCATTGCCAATGGCGATATGATAACGCGAGCTAAGCCCGACCCTGAGGTATTTCTGTTGGCTGCAAAGCTGCTTGGTATCGAGCCAGAGAGCTGTCTAGTTTTCGAGGATTCTTTTGCTGGTATCAAGGCGGCGCGCAGTGCAGGCATGGCAGCCATAGCTGTTGCGACCACATATACTAGGGACGAGCATAAGGATTATGATGCTATTATAGATGACTTTACGCAGATAAATTCAGAGCAAGTTATATCTATATAGAATAAACAGAGAGAATTACGGATAAGTGCTCATCTGCTGCCTTGCTAGCTTTTCAGTCCTGTCCTCACATACTCCTAAGTATGCTGCGGAGGACTAAAAATCAGAGCGTTGCAGCTAAACACTTCTTCATAATTCTGGCTATAAAAGTAGTGAGAATGACCGCAAAGCCACCCTCACTGCTAACCAAATAATTATCAATTACAGAATCTTTATTCTGTTGTTTGCAAAGACGTTGACCTCTAGCGCGTTTGCAATCTTGCGTATAGCCTTTTGTGCTCGCACCGAGTTGCCCGAAGAATCTAGTCGAGGCGAAAAAGCCGCTATGCCGAATTGCCCCGGTACGATTCCCATTATGCCGCCTCCAACGCCTGTCTTGGCAGGCACACCACACCCAAACATCCAGTTGCCCGTATGCTCATAGAAGCCCACTGTGGCCATCAGTGATGTTATCTTTGAGGATATAACCTTATCAAATACTGTTTTGCCCGTTACGGGATTTTGTCCCTCGAAGGCTATTGTTGCCGCTGCCGTGGCAAGCTGTGTTGTGGTAATGCCCAAGGAGCATTGGCGCGTGTAAAGGTCCAAAGACATATCAGGGTCATCATATATGCGAGCATAACTCTTGAGCAGCCATGCTATGGAGCGATTATTGAAGTTGGTCTGCGTCTCAGACTTGTATAGTTCGTCTATTAGTTTCACCTCACTGCCGCAAAGCTCGCTAAATATTTCTGTTATGGCTTCCCATTTCTTGGTGCTGTTGCCCGCTGGCTCTATCATGCTCACGGCAGATATAGCTCCCGAGTTGACCAGAGGTGTCGAAGGGTGGCTATTCTCCAGTAGGATTGCCATTATTGAGTTGAAGGGTAGCCCCGTGGCGTCGGCCCCTATATCCTCTAGGACTTTCTGTGGCCCTTTCTGACGCATAGCGAGGATGGCAGTAAATACCTTGGATACCGACTCAACACCGAAGCTGTACTCTGTGTCTCCTATGTTTATTATGCGCGCATCCTTGGTTACTATGGCAAGTCCAAACAGATTAGAATCTATATTGTCGAGGTAGGGGATGTAGTCGGCATTCTTGCCGCTGTTGTCGTCCTTGACCTCATTGTACACCCTTGATGCTATCTCGTGCAGTTGTTCGAATGTTATCTCGACAGTTCTCATGATTGTTGTGTGTTTTCTTTGGTCTGAAATTCAAATGGTTCTATCTGAGCCTCGGGGTCTTTCCATGATGGCTTGCGAGAGGCATATATGATAAAAGGAATTATCACAACCACTATTGCACCACATACCAACACCGAGAACCATGTTGTGTTGCTTATGCTACCCTTGAACATAGACGGCATGATGAAGCTCAGGATAAATGCCATCAACGAGCCTAAGAAGCCTACCCCTGCCACTATCCACATGCCTATGTTAGATGACTTGCCTATGGCGAAAGGACGCTCCAGTTTAGGCATCTTGTATCTAAGTATTATGGCAGATATGAACATCAGCATATACATTATAAGATATAGTAATACGGTCAGTTGAGAGAGAATCTGGTAGAAAGATTGCACCGATGGCATCACCACAAACAGTAAGCCTAGGATGGTAACCACGCCTCCTTGGATAAGAAGTATGTTACGTTGTATGCCATTCTTGTTGGCCTTCTGGAAGAAAGGAGGCAAGTAGCCTGCCTTACCCACGGTGAAGATACCTCTAGAGGGACCCGACACCCATGTCAACACTCCTGCCAGCACACCAAAGGCCAGAGCCACGGCTATCACAGGTCCTGCCCAGCTAATGTGCAAAAACTTAAAGTAGTTGTCGAAGCCAACCAGCAGGCTCTGAGTAAGGTTTATCTTGTCGGATGGTATTATAACCCCCAGAGCAAAGGTGCCCAAGACAAATATCACTACGGTTATAAAAGAGCCTAGGAAGATGGCCTTAGGGTAGTTCTTGCGTGGATTGTCAACCTCTAGCACATGTATACCCATCATCTCCATACCTGCATAAAATAGGAAGATGCTTGAGGCTAGCACTACTTGGTTCAAGGACGAGAAGTCAGGGAAGAAACTGCCCTTGAAGTCCATGTAGACGTGGCCGCCCCCTATCATATATATCACTCCAAAGATTATAAGCAGCGCAGCAGGGATTATGGTTCCTACCATGGCTCCTATCTTGGATACCTTGCCTACCCAGCCCATGCCTTTCAGGGATATTAATGTTGCCGTCCAGTATATTGCTAGCACCACAATGAGTGTGAATATCTTGTTGCTGGCCATGGCGGCGTCGCTCACTTCGTTTGTACCTATAAAGGCTAGAGATACCGCGCCAAAGGTCAACACCGTAGGGAACCATATTGTGCTTTCTATCCATTGTAGGAAGATGGCAAGAAAGCCCATGCGTGTGCCCATGGCCTCGCCGACCCATCTAAAAACACCGCCCTGCTTATTCGAGAACATAGATGCCAGCTCGGCTGCCACCATGGCCGTAGGTATCAAAAATACTACCGCAGCAAACAGGTAATAGAATGCTGAAGATAGTCCATACATGGCCTGAGAGGGCAATCCGCGCAGAGATACGACGGCTGCAACATTCATTATTGCTAGGGTCATAACACTCAGCTTGGCTACTTTTTTAGGAGTTGAGGTTGAATTTGCCATAGAAAAATAATTTTAGATAGATTAATTTTTTCGTTGGTTTGTTAAACAATTTGTGTGCCACAGTTTTGGGAGTGTTTGGCATATAAATTGAAATAGCAAAGGGCATTGATTTCATAAATATTAAACAGTATAGATAATGGAAAATAGCAAGTCTTTTGATTTTACAACGCCCGTTTTTGGTTCTTCGGAGGAGATGCGTACGGCACCGCGCTTCGAGATTCCTCGCGACTCGATGAGTGGTGAATATGCCTATCAGATAGTGCATGACGAGGCCATGCTGGATGGTAACTCGCGATTGAATATGGCTACCTTTGTAACCACGTGGATGGACGACTTTGCGCGTAGAATCATGGTCGAGAACATGGACAAGAATATGATAGACAAGACCGAGTACCCACAAACGGCCGAGCTTGAACGTCGCTGCGTTAATATCATAGCCAAGCTGTGGCACTCGCCCGAGGCCACGGGTGAGAACTATTGCATGGGAACCAGTACCGTAGGTTCGTCAGAGGCTTGTATGTTGGGCGGTATTGCTGCTCTTAAACGCTGGCAGAAACGCCGTCGCGAGCAGGGTCTATCCACGGACAAACCTAACTTTGTTATATCTTCATGCTTTCAGGTTGTGTGGGAGAAGTTTGCCATATATTGGGATGTTGAGCTTCGTGCAGTGCCCGTTACCATGGAAAAGTTGTCGCTTTCGGCCGAAGATATGGAGCAGTATTGTGACGAGAATACTATATGTGTAGTGCCTATTATGGGAGTAACCATAACGGGTTTCAACGAAGATGTCAAGGGTATAGACGCAGCCTTGGAGAAGATAAACACTAAGAATGGATGGCAGATTCCGATTCATGTTGATGCCGCAACGGGAGGCTTCATATTGCCTTTCAATGAGCCTGACTGCGAGTGGGACTTCCGTTTGAAGTGGGTCATGTCGATAAGCACTTCGGGTCATAAGTTTGGCCTTGTCTACCCCGGTGTGGGCTGGGTAGTGTGGAAAGACAAGTCGCTGCTGCCATCAGAAATGAATTTTGAGGTCAACTACCTAGGGGCTACCGTGCCTAGTATATCAATCAACTTCTCGCGTCCAGGTAATCAGGTCTTGGCTCAATACTACCAGCTCATAAGGCTTGGCTTTGAGGGTTATAAGAGTGTTCAGCAAAGCTCGCTCAATGTGTGTATGCACCTGCGCGAGCGACTCAAAGAATTTGGTATCTTCGAGTTCTTGTCAGAAGAAAACCCTAATCCGCTGTTTGTGTGGCGCATGAAAGAAGATAAGAATCGTAAGTGGACGCTCTATGATTTGTCCGACGCGCTACATGCCCAAGGGTGGCAGGTTCCAGCC
>JAWXTS010000090.1:0-5467 GCA_044433305.1 Rikenellaceae bacterium
GCAAGAATATCTTGCACGCGTGCATTTGTTTGGCGGAACATATCTTCGTCAAAGCTCTCACCAAAGCGTTTGCGTGCCTTAGCTACTTCTTTGTCTGCTTTCTCGTCTTGCTTTGCCAATCAGTCCTCGATAAGTACGTCGGCACGGTAGCGTTTCTTAGAGTCTTTGTTATCAATAAGTGGGTCGTTGAATGCGCCAACGTGACCTGATGCCTCCCATGTTTTTGGGTGCATAAAGATTGCAGCGTCGATACCAACTATGTTGTCGTTTAGTTTGGTCATCGCATCCCACCAATATTTCTTGATATTGTTTTTCAGCTCGACACCCATTTGGCCATAGTCATAAACCGCGCTTAGGCCGTCATAAATCTCACTTGATTGAAAAATAAAACCATACTCTTTTGTATGAGCAATTAGTTTTTTGAATAACTCTTCTTGTGTCATTGTTATATTTTTATTGTCATTTAATTTTAACTCGAACTACAAAAGTATAAAAAATTTACGTTCGTCTAAATTATTAGCATATAAAACGTATCTTTGTGGCATTAAAAAACAATACTTTGGGTAGAATACTAGCTTTAGACTATGGATTGCGCCGTACGGGAGTTGCCGTTAGCGATCCTCTTCGCATTATTGCAGGAGCGTTGGACACGGTGCAGACTCCATCATTGATGAAATTTCTCAAAGATTATATCTCTTCAAATCAAGTTGATATAATCGTTGTGGGCATGCCAAAACAGATGAATGGTCAGCCCTCAGAGAGTTTTACGGCCATAGAGCCTTTTGTGGCTAAGCTAGCCAAACAATTCCCAGAGATAACCATAGAAATGTTCGACGAGCGTTTCACCTCCGTGCTGGCACATAGGGCCATGCTAGATGGTGGGCTTAAGAAGATGCAACGCCGTGATAAGGCCCTTGTGGACCGTATCAGTGCGACAATAATTTTGCAGGACTATTTAGAAAGTAAAAAATATAAAAGTTTATGACCTATCCAATTTCAATACTCGGCACACCCGAACTACGTAAGGTTGCCGAACAAATAACTCCCGAATATCCAGATATTCAGAACATAATTAAGAACATGTGGGACACGATGTACGCTAGCGATGGCGTGGGTCTTGCTGCGCCTCAGGTGGGCAAGAGCATAAGCCTATTTGTTGTTGATGCTTCGTCTGGTGCTGACGAGGAGCCATCTTTGCAGGATTTCCGCAAGGTGTTTATCAATCCAGAGATTTATGACAGCAGCGATAAAGCCGTTCATTTCAATGAGGGTTGCTTGAGCCTTCCGGGTATACACGAGGATGTGCTGCGCCCAGTGACCATATCCATGCGTTATCTTGATGAGAACTTTGAGCCTTGTGATGAAACTTTTACAGGTTTTGCTGCTCGTGTCATTCAGCATGAGTATGACCATCTTCAGGGTAAGGTGTTTACAGATCACCTATCGCCACTTCGCAAGTCGCTACTCAAAGGTAAGATTATGGGTTTGGCAAAGGGTAAGTTTAAGGCATCATACAAGTTTAAGTTGCCTAAGTAAAAAGCCCCCCCAAATAACCTTATATTACCTCTTCTGGGGGGATATAAATAAAAAAGGTCGCAAAGAAATTTGCGACCTTTTTGTTTGAGCTGATGACGAGGATTGAACTCGTGACCTCTTCCTTACCAAGGAAGTGCTCTACCACTGAGCTACATCAGCCTTGAATCCCATAGATTTTGTACCTTTTGGGGCAGCAAAATTAGAATAATATTTTCTAAAAACAAAATTATTGGCTGTGTTTTCGAGAGAACTCGTAGATACTCTTTATCTGAGTCTATTCTCCACCCATAGTGTTAGCTCTATAAAATCCTCTACACTAAGGCGTTCGGGTCTCAGCTCAAGCATCTTGTACTCGTCTGCCGACACGTTGGCAAAGTCAGGGAAAAGAGCTTTCAGTGAGTTACGTATGGTCTTGCGACGCTGGTTGAAGGTCCCCTTGACAACCTTGCGGAACAGCTCGTGGTCACAACCAAGGCTTGTGCGGCTGTTGCGGGTAAGTCGTACCACCGCGCTCTTGACTTTTGGAGGTGGAATAAACACACCTTCGCTAACGGTAAATAGGTATTCTATGTCGTACCACGCTTGCAAGAATACGCTCAAGATGCCATATTCCTTGCTGCCTGGAGGCTCGGCAAGCCTTACCGCCACCTCGCGCTGTATCATGCCAACAACCTCTGGTACAAGGTCTTTGTAGTCTAGGACCTTGAAAAATATCTGAGATGATATGTTGTAAGGGAAGTTGCCAATGACGTTGACACCATCAGGGAACATCTCTTCGAGGTTGCTCCTTAGAAAGTCGCCCTCGATAAGTCGAGGGCTAAACTCAGGGTAGTTCTCGTGAAGGTAGGCTATACTTTCTGTGTCGACCTCTATACCTGTAAGGGTTATGTCATTGCGCTGAAGCAGGAACTGGGTCAGCACGCCAGTGCCACAACCAACCTCAAGCACATTCTTTGTCTTAGAGGCGGTTAGTGATTCGGCTATTCTGCTGGCAATACTCTTGTCGGCCAAGAAGTGTTGGCCCAGATGTTTCTTTGGTTTTACGTACATCAATTATCTTTTCGTTCAATATTCTTTAACTCACAAAATTATAAAATAAACTAACAAATGTCACTCTATTTCAATAAAAAAGCTCTATTAGCAAACTATTTCATTGCTAATAGAGCTTTGTATTTGTGTCTATGTGCCGACTACACTTGCTAGAAAGGCAAATCGTCTGGAGTATTGTTGCTAGAGGATGGAGCACTCTCCTGCTCAAATGGCATATCTGAGATAGGGAAGGGGGCGCTGTCTATGCCGCCTGCTGGAGCCTCTGCCTTGACAGGAGCGATTCTCCATGCGCGAACCTCGGTGAACCAGCGACCGTTGTACTCGCGAGACTCTACATTTGCAGATACGCTAGCTACATCGCCAACTTTTAGACGCTCAACATCTGCTGTGCGGTCGCCCCAGAAGTTAACACATACCTTGCGGCTGTATTCGCCTTTTTGCTCAAAGACAACTTCTTGACGTTTCCATTCGCCACGAGCACTTGTGCCCTTAACAAGTTGCAAGATTGCAACTACGGTTCCTTCAAACTCCATGACTACTCAGATACCTTAACTTCAAGAATCAAATCGCCAGGGCGTATGTCGTCGATAACCTCTAGGCCCTCAACCACCTTGCCAAAGCAAGTGTGCAAACCATCCAAGTGAGATGTGTTGTTGCGGCTGTGGCAGATAAAGAACTGAGAACCGCCAGTGTCGCGACCTGCATGTGCCATAGAAAGTACGCCACGGTCATGGTATTGGTTGCCTCCGCTAGTTTCACATTTGATTTTGTAGCCTGGGCCACCTGCGCCGTTGCCAATAGGGCAACCACCCTGAATCACAAAGTCAGGAATAACACGGTGAAAAGTTAGTCCGTTGTAGAAGCCGCTTTTAGCTAGCTTGCAGAAGTTCTCAACTGTATTAGGAGTGTCGTTCTCATAGAACTCGACTTTCATATCGCCTTTCTCGGTAGATATTATTGCTGTTTTCATAAGTTTATATTTTGGTTTGATGCAAAAGTAGTTATTTTTTTGGAAATATTTACCCTGCCACCATTCAAATTTTTGTATATAACAGAAAGGCTGAGTAACAATTTTGACGTTGTTATTCAGCCTTCTAGGATTAACAGAGACCTTAAAGAGATTCCCTATGGCCCTCTGTTTATGTGTTAGACACTAATTATTTTACAGTGTTCATGTAAGAAATTAGATCTACAACTTTGTTAGAGTAACCCCACTCGTTGTCATACCATGAAACAAGTTTTACGAAGTTTTCGCTCAAAGAGATACCAGCAGCAGCGTCGAATACTGAAGTGTTAGTCTCGCCGATGAAGTCAGAAGAAACAACAGCCTCGTCAGTGTAACCAAGAACGCCGTTAAGCTCGCCCTCAGAAGCAGCTTTAACCACTTTGCAGATATCCTCATAAGAAGCACCTTTCTCTAGGCGGCAAGTAAGGTCAACAACAGAAACGTTCAAAGTAGGAACGCGGAATGCCATACCTGTAAGTTTGCCATTCAAAGCAGGGATAACTTTACCTACTGCTTTAGCAGCACCAGTAGAAGAAGGGATGATGTTGCCACCAGCTGCGCGGCCACCTCTCCAGTCTTTCATAGAAGGACCGTCAACAGTTTTTTGAGTTGCAGTTGTAGCGTGAACAGTTGTCATAAGACCCTCAACGATACCGAAGTTGTCGTTGATAACTTTTGCTAGAGGAGCAAGACAGTTTGTAGTACAAGAAGCGTTAGAAACGATAGTCTCACCAGCGTATTCTTTGTTGTTAACACCCATAACAAACATAGGAGTAGCGTCTTTTGAAGGAGCTGACATAACAACTCTTTTAGCACCAGCATCGATATGTTTTTGAGCAGTCTCTTGAGTAAGGAACAAACCTGTTGACTCAACTACGTATTCTGCTTCTACCTCATTCCATTTTAGGTTTGCTGGATCTTTTTCAGCAGTTACACGGATAGTGCTACCATTTACTACTAGGTTACCATCTTTTACCTCAACATTTCCATCGAAACGACCGTGTACAGAGTCATAACGTAGCATGTAAGACATGTAATCAACTGAGATAAGGTCATTAATACCTACAATCTCGATGTCGCTGCGGTTCATAGCGGCACGGAATACCAAACGTCCGATACGGCCAAAACCGTTGATACCAACTTTAATCTTTGTCATAATTTCTAATTTTTTAGTTTAAAACTTTTAAAATCGCACAAATTTAATTATTTTTATCTTTTATGCCAAAAATTATTCATTAAAATAATCATAATGAACTGTTTTTAGCTCTTTTTGCCATTGCCGAGGCGAATACAAAATCATTTAGTTCTGCATTGTCAGCATGGAGAATTTCTGTCTTTGTTCCTTCCCACCAAAGCTCACCCTTATATATAAAGGCAATCTTTTCACCAATTTCCATCACCGAGTTCATGTCGTGGGTGTTGATAATAGTGGTTATATTATACTCCTGAGTAATCTCCTGAATAAGGTTGTCAATCACGTTTGAGGTCATAGGGTCTAGTCCTGAGTTAGGCTCATCACAAAATAAATATTTTGGATTCATGACTATTGCTCGTGCAATGGCCACACGTTTGACCATACCTCCACTTATCTCGGCAGGATAAAGTTTATTTACTGTTTTTAGTAAGTTTACGCGATTAAGGCAGAAGTTTACTCTGTCTAGTTTTTCGCTTTCGCTCATATTGGTGAATAAATCCAACGGTAGTCTCACATTTTGTTCGACCGTAGAGGAATCAAGAAGCGCGCCATTCTGAAAAATCATGCCCACCTGTTGGCGCATGGCCTTCTTGTCTTTGAACGAGAGCCTGCTGTAATTGACATCATGGTAGAATATATCACCCTGGTCTATGGTATGAAGACCTACAAGCGATTTAAGC
>JAWXTS010000091.1:0-5435 GCA_044433305.1 Rikenellaceae bacterium
AAGGGCTTGTTTCTCGGCTGCGATAGCTAGCTCAAGTTCGGTTGGGTCATTTGGATCTTGAAATCCGTCGTCTTTGGTACATCCGATAATGGCAAAGGCCATAAGTGCAATTAAAAAGTACTTTTTCATGGTAATTTATTTTATTGATTATTATATTGTTCGTAATTTATTATAAAAACGTCTGCAATATACAAAAAGGGGTATTGATGTCAAAACAATTTGCTAGGTTATAGGTAGATATATACGTTTTAACAAAAAAATCTTTAGTATTTGCACTCCAGAGGGGGAAATCGCGCTTGCAAGACTGTTGGACAAACAGGGCAGGAGGGAGAATCTGAGGGCAGCGAGCAGTCCATTTTTGTTATAGTTTTTACTCTTTATGCTCGATAATTGATAAAATTAGGCAGTTATTGTTGTAGGTCATAAATAATTTATTAATTTTGCACACCTATTATGTCCGTATTGCATAGGACACGAACAAAAAAATTATCAAACAAAAATAAAAAATGCAGAACAAAGGTGCTATCAGATTAGTGGCTATTCTACTTGCAATAGCCTGCGCTTATCAACTCTCATTTACGTTTGTAACACGTAATGTAGAGAAGAAAGCAAACGAGTATGCCGCCGGTGACCAACAAAAGGCTCAGGCATATATCGATTCTTTGAAGTCTATTCCAGTGTACAACCTAGGCTTTACAAGTTTTACTTACAAAGAGTGTAAAGAACGTGAAATCAACCTTGGTCTTGACCTTAAAGGTGGTATGAACGTTATGCTTGAAATCTCAGTTAGTGACGTGGTTAAGGCTCTTTCTAACGACAGTAAAGACCCTATCTTCATCCAGGCAATGGCTGCGGCTGAACAAAGCATGAACAATAGCTCGGACGATTTCATTACCCTATTCCAAAGAGAATATGAAAGCCGTTCTAACGGTGGTCGTTTGAGCGCAATATTCAACACGCCAGAACTTAGAGAGCTTGTGTCTGCTAACAGCACAAACCAAGAGGTTATAACAGTGCTTAGAGAGCAAACTGAAGGCGCTATCTCTAACTCTTTCAACGTTCTAAGAAACCGTATCGACCGCTTCGGTGTTACTCAACCTAACATCCAACGCCTAGAGAAAGCAGGCCGCATATTGGTGGAGCTTCCAGGTGTTAAGGAGCCAGAGCGCGTGCGTAAACTATTGCAAGGTACTGCTAGCCTAGAATTTTGGGCTACTTATGATAATAGCGAAATCTATCCTAAGCTAGTAGCTGTAAATACTATCATCAGTGACATAGAGAAAGCAAAAGCTACTGCAGTTCAAAATGAAGTAGCAGGCGCTCAGACAGAGCAAACAGAAACAATAGAGGTAGCGCAAGAAAGTGCTGAAGGTGACGATCTTATCGCTCAGGTAAGTAGCACAACAGCTCAAGCGAGCGAGGCTGAACTATTGGCTCAATTCCCATTGTTCGCTAGACTTTCTCCTAACTCTAACCCTCAGACAGGTACAGTAAACGCAGGTGCCGTTGTAGGTTACGCGCTAGAGTCTGATACAGCAGCCGTAAATGCTTACTTCGCAATGCCACAAGTGAAAGCAGAATTGCCTCGCGATTTGCAACTTCTTTGGGGTGTTAAAGCAATAAACGATGCTGAGAACCTATTCGAGCTATTCGCAATTAAAGCTAACACTCGTGACGGCAAAGCCCCTCTAGATGGTTCGGCTATCGTTGAGGCTCGCGCTGACTATGCTGAGCAAGGTTCGGTAGGCGAGGTGTCAATGGCTATGGATGCTACGGGTTCAAGAACTTGGGCACGCCTAACTGCTGATAACGTGGGTAGCTGCATCGCTATCGTTCTTGATGGATATGTTTACTCTGCTCCTAGAGTGAACGGCGAGATTACTGGCGGTCGCTCTCAGATTACTGGTAACTTTACTATCACTGAGGCAAATGACCTTGCTAACGTGCTTAAATCAGGTAAACTTCCTGCTCCAGCTCGTATTATTCAAGATACTGTGGTAGGTCCTTCTTTGGGTCAGGAGTCTATCAATGCAGGTATGATGTCATTTATCCTTGCATTTGTGCTTGTTCTTATCTACATGTGGATATACTACAACACTGCCGGTCTTGTGGCAAATGTTGCTCTTATAGCTAACTTGTTCTTCTTGTTCGGTGTGCTGGTATCGTTTGGTGCGGTGCTTACACTTCCTGGTATCGCCGGTATCGTGCTTACTATGGGTATGGCCGTGGATGCTAACGTTATCATCTACGAGCGTATCAAAGAGGAGCTGCGTGGTGGCAAGGGTCTAGGTCTGGCTATCTCTGATGGTTTCAAACATGCTTACTCAGCGATTATCGACGGTAATGCAACAACACTTATAACTGGTATCGTATTGTTTATGTTCGGTTCTGGTCCTGTTCAAGGTTTCGCAACAACTTTGATTATCGGTATCATTACTTCTTTGTTCTGCTCAATCTTTATCACTCGTTTGATCTTCGTTTCTCTACTAGAGAAAAATGTTATGGTTAAGTTCTCTACCAAACTTACAGAGAATGTATTCAAAAACGCTAAGTTCAACTTCATCGATGCTCGTAAGAAAACTTATATTCTTTCAGGTGCATTGATTCTAATCTCGCTTGTGTCTTTGATGACACGTGGTTTGAACTACGGTGTTGACTTCTCTGGTGGTCGTGCTTTCGTTGTTCTATTCGACAAAGATGTAGACGCAACAACTGTTCGTGAGGCTCTAGATGTTGAGTTCGCAAGCCTTCCAGATGAGGGCAACAACAGTTACGAGGTTAAGCAATTCGGTTCTGAGGGTCGTATGCGTATCGTTACTCAATACAAATTTGAGGATCAAAGCGAGGACGTTACTCCAGAGATTGAGGGCATACTTTACTCAGCCCTTGAGCCACTATTTGTAAACCGTTTGTCACTAACAGAATTTACAAACTCTAACCTTAGTGAGTATGGTATTCAAAGTTCTGATAAGGTAGGTCCTAGCGTGGCTCACGATATTAAAGTAAACTCTTTTATTGCTGTGTTGTTCAGCTTGCTAGCTATCGGTATCTATATCGCTATTCGTTTCCGTAGATGGCAATGGGCGTTGGGTGGTGTTACTGCTCTGTTCCATGATGCCTTTATTACTATCGGTTTGTTCTCTGTATGTTACAGCTTTATGCCGTTTGCAATGGAGATTGATCAAGCGTTTATCGCAGCGATACTTACTATCATCGGTTACTCTATCAATGACACGGTGGTTATCTTCGACCGTATCCGTGAGTATCAAATTGATTATCCTAAGCGTTCGATGAAAGAAAATATCAATAACGCTATCAACAGTACTTTGGCTCGTACTTTGAATACTGCCGGTACTACTTTGGTTGTGTTGCTTGCGATATTTATCTTCGGTGGTGAGGTAATCAGCGGCTTTGTATTCGCTCTTATGTTCGGTGTTATCATCGGTACTTTCTCTTCAGTGTTTGTAGCGACTCCAGTTGCTTACGACCTGTTGGTGAAAAAAGAGCAACAAAAAGGCAAAAAATAATAGTTTAAGCTAAAAATACTGCATCGCCCCGCCTATCTTTAGGTGGGGCGATTTTTTTTATGTTTATAAATTATTACCTTTGTAAGGATACGTTAATAAATGAAATAGTATGGGTTTTATCAATATCACTATTCTAGACCTTATAGATATATTTGTGGTGGCTCTTCTAATCTTTAAAATATATAAGATTACTAGGGGTACTAACGCTATAAGTATTGTTGCTGGTATATTGATAATATATCTGATTTGGATAACGGTGCGCTTGTTGCATATGGAGCTACTGTCTATGTTGCTAGGACAGATTATCGGAGTGGGTGTTATCGCGCTGATAATAGTGTTCCAGCAGGAGATTAGACGATTTCTGCTTATTCTAGGTAGCCGTTACTTCTCAGGGCAAGATAAGTTCTTTGGTAGGCTGTTGTCGCGAGGCAGGCCCGAGGCTACACCAAGTAGCAATGTATGGGTCGAGTCGGTGGTGTCTGCGTGCAAGAGCATGGCAGCAACAAAGACAGGTGCGCTGATAGTAATAGCCGAGAATATCGACATGACAACGATAATAAATACGGGAAAGATAGTAGACGCTTTGGTTTCGGATACGCTGCTACAAAATATATTCTTTAAGAACGCCCCTTTGCATGATGGAGCTATAATTCTTACCAAGGGTAGGATAGCTGCGGCAGGGTGTATATTGCCATCAACGGAGTCTGAGGTGCCAGAGAGTTTTGGTACTCGTCATAGGGCCGCTTTGGGTACTGTGGAGAACTATGATGTTGTCGTAGTGGCAGTGTCAGAGGAGAAGGGTTCTATATCTGTGGCTATGGCCGGCAAGTTGAAGGTAAATGTTTCTGCAAGGCAGTTGCGTGAGGTGCTGCTGAAAATCAATCGTTAAGTATGACTGTAAGTGTTGTTGTTCCTATGTGTAGGTCCGTGTTGAGCGACGAGGATAAGAAGTCGCTGGATAGACTTGTGTCTGTGTTGGGCGAGTTTGCCGTAACCGTAGCATGCCCTGAAGGGATGGATGTTGCAGAGGTGGAAGTTCGATACCCTAGTTTTGGATTTGAAAGGTTCGATTCTAAGCTCTTTGCAGGCCAGAGGGTTTTTAACGACTTGTTGCTTTCGAGGGACTTCTATGAGCGTTTTTTGGAGTGGGATTATATATTGATTCATCAGAGTGATTCGTTTGTGTTTAGGAATGAGTTGCAGCAGTGGTGTGATAAGGGCTATGATTATATAGGTTCTCCGTGGTTGTTTGAGTCTTGGCATAGGAGTTATATCTATCTGGAACTGTCAGGTTTAAAGTCAGCTTATTTGCGCAAGATGAAGGGTATTGATGATTATAATATTGCCAGAGGTAAGGTCGGTGATGGAGGGTTTAGCCTGAGGAAGACTCGCGCTCATTATGACTTCTTGAATAAGCACGCTGATATTGTAGACCACTATAAGTCGATGTCTAAATATGCTCGATATAATGAGGATGTATTCTGGGCTGTTGAGCCAGCAAAGAATGGTGAGGACTTTAAGGTGCCAAAACCAGCTGAAGCGGTAAGATTTGCTTTTGCTCAATATCCAGATTTGGCCCACCAAGTTACGGATTATACTCTTCCATTTGCTTGCAGAGGGTTTAATGACAAAGAATCTAAAGCTTTTTGGAAGCCGATTATGAAAAAAATATCAGAAAAGTCGGGACGAGATTCGGCGGAAAATAGCCCCGAAATATTGGAATAGTCACGGTTCATATGCTTTTTGTAAGAAAATGCGATTTATTTCGATTTTTTCGCTCTAAAATTTTGGAGATAACAAAAAAAGCAGTACATTTGTGACATCAAAAAAGCGGATGTGGCGTAATTGGTAGCCGCGCTAGACTTAGGATCTAGTGTCTCGCGACGTGGGGGTTCGAGTCCCTTCATC
>JAWXTS010000092.1:0-5303 GCA_044433305.1 Rikenellaceae bacterium
AATAACCCATGTAGATTACTTATGTAGGTGCCAGAGTAAATGATAATCAGACCTGCCACTATTTGTGATACTAGCTTATATTTGTATCCAAGGCCCTTGATGTCATCATAGAATACCACCACAGAAAGTATCAACAGGACTACTGCCTCGTCGATATATGATTTCATATTTATATATCCTAAGGACCATATAATGTGGCAAAGCATACAGCTTACAAACAGAGATAGGGCCATAGAGAAGCTTAGTGCTAGCCCTCCAATTCGGCAACTTTTAACGTCACCAGTGATGCCATGATTGACAGTCGTATTTTTATACCCCTTGTTCAAGGAAAAACCTACTATATAGGGTAATATGATGTATGCTGTCAGAGCACTCAACATTAGATTAGCGATAGCTATCGTTAATTCTACATTCATAATCATATTTTTTCAATAAAACTTGCTTCAACGTCAATAGTGTAGGCAATGATTCCCTCGACATTGATTTCTACTCGTCTATCTCGCTTGCCCTTGATTTTGTTTAGCATACCCTCATAACCCTTGAAAGTGCCATCGGTGATTCTCACAGGCGTTCCCTTTGCTAGGATGCTTTTAGTCAAATCAATAAATGCTATCTTGTTCAGTTGCTCGGTTACAGCTTTGATAAACTGCTCCATTTGCCTGATAGGCACAACAATAGGTGTGGATTTGTCGTTAATGGTTGTAAGGCAGTTATGTAGGTAGTTCAAACTGATTTTAATCTCGCCAAGTTGAGCATTGTCTGTTTTAACAAATATCAAGTTGTGTACTGCTGGTTTAAGAGTTGTTGTTTTCTTGCCGTATTTGATTGTTACAACTTTTTGCATCGGAATAAAAGATTCAATGCCGCGTGTGTCAAGGTATTCTTTAGCTTTGAGTTCTCTTTTGTAGGTTGTTTTCATAGCGTACCATACAACGCCATGGTCAGGATAAATTATCATAAATTTTCGGTATAGGTAATAATAGGAGAATACCGCGCCTTTGTTACTGCCTAGTTATCAGGCGATTGCGTGGTTTGGTGCGACAAGTATACGTACTCTCCAAGTATATAACGGAAGTGTTTATTCAATCGTATTTTCCTTAAATAAATAGGCTTCCTAGGGTATGGGTTTTGTTTTTAATACTTATGCCTAAATCTTTCAAAGAAACCCATAACTTCCTAAGTTTAAGCATTTATTATAATTCAAAGGTATAACAAACAGTTTGAAAAAACAAACTTTTGTAAACAAAATCTATCTATCTATCTATCTATCTATCTATCTATCTATCTATCTATCTGCTAATGCTTTATAGTGGAATAGCGAGTGTGCGGTATTCGATATATAGTCTGCATGATATACATTTTTGTTATTATTTAACTGAAAATCAGCCAAAAAGCATAAAAGTTTTTTGGCTGATTTTTAAAACTAGAACAAATATGTCATTACTGCAACAACACGGTTGTTTGAAACATCGTGAGTATTTTCTACACGTCCCGACGAAAGATTTATATCACCATACCATGCTGTGGAAGATGAGTACTCTAGGGCAACAGACCAATGAGGTTGATTGTAGCTCATACCCACATTAGCTCCTAGGAGTTGGTCGATGTCTGTTCCGCGGCCATAAACCGAGCTTGCCGATACAAGAGCCTCGCTGGTTCCTAGATTCTTGGTGTAGCCAACAAAGATAAATGGTTTCCATACCTTGCCATAGCTGATATTAAGCCATGATGTGGTGTTGCGAATCGGAGTGTATTCCTGCTCGCCAGTTGTTGGGTCTATGCTTGTTACGCCATATCCACCAAGTAGCAGGGTGTGGTCTAGTGATGAGGCTAGGATGCTCTTGGCTGCTATCATGAATTTGTCGCTTTGGTAGCGAAGGTGCACCTCGCCAGATATGGCTGTCATGCGCTCGCTAACTTTGAATGTTTCACCCGCTACCTCAGCCTCGGTGCGTGGTGTGATAGATATCATATCTACGCCTGCGCCTATCAGAAAGCCGTCCTTTGCATAGTCAATTCCTGCGTATAGCTCAGGTATGCAGCTATGCACTAGATACTCGTTTGATGAGCCGTTGACGCCAGAGGATGTGTATTGCAACTGGCTGAGTGCTGCTGCTATGAACTTCACATTGCCAGCTTGGTATCGATACTGAATCTGTGGTGAGCGGTTGAAGGGTTGGAACGGAGCACCCGTAGAAAGGCTAGCTATTGAAGGCATCACCGAACCGAAGAGTGGGTGCCATGTTTGACCTATAAGTAGAGAGCTTCCGCTTTCCCAGTCCAAGTTAAGGTATGCTTGACGAATACGTAGCAGTGTGGTGAAGTTGCCATAACCACCAAAGTCAACCTCGACCTTGGCCGATGTTTTGGCCTTCGCGATATTTGGTCCAGAAATATCAACGCCTAGGCGTGTGACGAAAGAGTAGAAGCCGCTGCTTGCTACTTCATTCAAGTCGGCTCCGGTTGCATCTAGCTGTGTGTCTAGAGGATAGAGATAAAATAGTTCGTTGCATGCTGCTACACTTGAGTAGTCGTTGTAGTAGAAATCATTACGGATAAAGCCGTAGAACTTGTAGTTTGAGCTTTGTTGAGCCAATGCTGGAAGCACAACGACCATGGCAAGGATTAGTGTGTAGAGTTTTCTCATATTTTATAAAAGTTGGTATACTACAAAGGTACAACAAAAATAGTATTGTTGGGCATGCTGACCCCTATTTTAGCCGAAATTTATTTTCGTCATAGGGAGTCTTTAACTTAGCGTGATTTTTGGGTATCTAATATTTAGGCCCTATCTTTGCATTATCTTTTTTAAACTAAAACCAAGTCAGTTATGCAAGCAAGACAAATGATTCAGGAGCGTAGAAGTGTACGCAAATACAAGGATGAAAAAGTAAGTCGAGATTTGATACGTGAGATTGTAGATTTGAGCCGTTGGGCACCCTCATGGGCAAACTTTCAGATTGCACGCTACACTATCGTAGATGATGCTGATATGATTCGAGCAATCTATGAGCGAGGAGTAAACGGCTTTACATATAATATGAATACTCTGAAGAATGCTCAGGGAGTGATGGTGCTGAGTTATGTTAAGGGTAAGAGTGGTTCTATTGGCGACGATAAACCAGCAAGCAGCAAAGCTGGCACTCAGTGGGAGATGTTTGATGCAGGTATAGCATGTCAAACATTCTGCCTTGCGGCGCACTCTTTAGGCGTGGGTACTTGCATCTTTGGTATTATCGACGATGCTGCAATATCGCAGATTGTGGGGCTTCCAGAGGGCGAGACTGTGGCCTCAATTATCACCTACGGATTTGAGGAGGGCGAGCACGCCAGACCAACTCCGCGTATGGAGGTTGATGAAATTATGCGTGTTGCAGGCGAGTAATAACAAAGTGATATTAGTATGAAATATAGTTGGCAGATTATAACGGTATTTATGTCGGTAGCCCTAGTGGTAATGGCAATTAATATATCTATTTTGATAAACAAAGAAGCCTCTGCGGTAAGCAACCTCGATGCAGGCGACATTGTCTACGAGGCGATTATGACACGTAGCAGTGTTAGGAGTTATACCTCGCAAGTGGTTGAGCAAGACAAGGTTGAGAAGTTGCTTCGAGCAGGAATGGCTGCACCCACAGGAGGCAACCGCCAGCCTTGGGAGTTCATTGTGGTTTCGGACAGAGCCGTTCTAGACGAGTTTGCAAATATAATACCTAACGCAGGTATGGCTGCCAAAGCACAAAATGCAATCGTCGTGTTGGGTTCTCCCTCAAAGGCTCTGATGCCTGAATACTGGGTTCAAGATTGTTCGGCAGCAACAGAGAATATTCTATTGGCTGCACATGGCATGGGTCTTGGAGCTGTGTGGTGTGGAGCATATCCAAACAATGATTCTGATAGAGTGGGGCGTATAAGCAAGTTGTTGTCTCTGCCCGAGGGAACTTACGCGCTGAGCATAATCGTTTTTGGTTATCCAGATAGCGAACCTGTCGTTAAGGATAAGTGGGACCCTGCTAAAATCCACTACAATAAATACTAGTTGTTGATGGCTGAAAGAATAAAATACATTGTCAATATACTAATCGTTGCGCTGCTTGTTGCGACTGTTGCCATTCAGAGGGATGCTCGAATCATGGGTCATGACGTAGACTCACTATTCAGTCAAGATTCTGAAGTTGAGCAGGTTGTTGAGGTTGTGCTGGATGATGGGACTCGTGTTATAAGCTCGGCACCACTGGCCAAGGATGTTGCTGGCTTTGGTGGGCGCACCCCTGTGAAGCTATATGTCAAAGATGATGTAATTCAAAAGGTGGAGGTAGAACCAAATAGTGAGACTCCAAGTTTCTTTGAGCAGGTAGTATCAAGCGGACTGCTTGATATGTGGAATGGGCTGAGGCTCTCAGACGCGCTGGCTCTTGAAGTGGATGTTGTTTCGGGGGCAACCTATACCTCTGTGGCTTTAACTGGCAATATAGCAAGGGCCGTTCAGTATGCCGCTAATGTGGAGGCTGCGAGCGATGGCCCCACACTGGATATTTCTTTTAAGGATATTATGGGTGTTTTGGTTATTCTGTTGGGTGTTTTTATTACTTTGTTGAGGCCTCGAAATAAACATATTATGAGCCTTTATATGGTTCTTAATATTGTGGTTCTTGGATTCTGGTGTGGCTCTTTCTTGTCGCTCACAACACTTACGGCATGGATGAGTAATGGGGTAAATCTATCATTCTCGCTGGTGACTTTTACCCTGTTGTGTGTGGTTATAATACTTCCTCTTCTGGGCAAGAAAGGTTCATATTGTCAGCTTCATTGTCCTATGGGTTCGGCTCAAGAGCTACTGTCTAGTGTGCCGCTTACCAAGATTAAGATTAACCCCAAGGCAACAAAGCTGCTTAACTCTTTGAGGTATTATATACTTATTGTTTTGCTGTTTATAATGTGGTTAGGTGTTGGGTTCGACTTGATGAACTACGAGGTGTTCTCGGCATTTATATTTATGTCGGCCTCAACCTTTGTACTGGTCATGGCGGGGGTGTTCTTGCTGCTGTCGCTATTTATTCACCGTCCTTATTGCAGATTTATTTGCCCTACGGGCGCGCTGATTACAATAGCCCAAAAAACTAAATAGATATATGGCAGCTGTACTTTCGGTTGCCATATCTTTTTGTAATAAATTTGCATATCTAAAATATTGTTCGTATCTTTGCGAACAGAAATAAACGATATGAATAAAGAGTATAAAAATAATGAGGAGCAGATAGCTCGATATATGAAGGCGTTGGCGCACCCTGCACGAGTGGCTA
>JAWXTS010000093.1:0-5282 GCA_044433305.1 Rikenellaceae bacterium
GACCTAGGTCACGAGCACCGCCTGTTACAACGGCTACTTTGTTCTCAAGTTTCATGTTTGTAATGGATTAAAATTATTAATTGTGTGGATTATTTATTTTGTTGCAAGTTGCGTGAACAATGCATAATCTCCTGTCCAAGTGTACTGCTTGCCGTTAGATCCCTTAACGGTATTTTGTGCGTCAGCCTCTTGTTCTGAGCCTGCGTTCTGAACACATAGTGTGTACTCGATGCCTGTTTTCATAGTGATAACCACTACTGTGTGATCGGCCGTATCGACTACAGTTTCTAGGTGAGCAACACGACTATCGAAGTCTGCCGTAATCTCCATAACCAAGTCGTAAAGACCATGAGGCTCGATAGTCGAGACAAAGGTATGAGAAGGCTTCTGCTCTCTTATTACGATGGCTGTCTCGTTGCGAAGGTTGTTGTTGGGGTCGTTCGCGCCAGCTCTAACTTGAGAGAAAGTTGTGTTCTCGTCGGCTATAGTATTAACGCTGTAGAAACGATTGCCAAGCACCCATTTGAACATAGCTATATTACCCTGACCTGCCTCTAGGTTGCCCTGACCCTCTAGCCATAGGTGTTGATAGCCGTGGCTATCTCCAAATGGCTCTAGTCGAGTTGTATTTCTAACGATAGGGAAGTTAGACTCTACAAGGTGGCCTGTATAATAGAAAGGAAGGTCGTAAGTATGCTCCTCTTCTGAGTCAACCTTAAAGATATCTACAACAATTGGGTGTTCGCCTTCTTTTCTGATAATAGCCATCGTGCGGTTCATAGCCACGCCCTCTGCCGCTGTGTCTATATAAGCTGATACGATCTGAACATCAGCCTTGTCGCCCTCTCCTTTATCGCCGTAGAAGTTGATGCGTGGAGCGTAGTTTGATGAAACGTTTATGTCGCCACCAAAATGACTCTTCTGGTCAACCACAACGGTATTGTGAGATATAGTTTGTTTTGCGTATGTGTTATTTTCGCTAGTGTAGCCACCGCCACTTTTGGGTTCGATATTCATAAAGCGAACGGCGCCATAGTCTTGCATAACGGCTGCCTTATTGTCATACAATGCGAAAGAGAGTTTATCGAAGTGGCCATGTGAAAGACCATGCGACGTAGCCTTAAATACTATGGCTAGTCCAACTGGATCTGCCTCAGAGGCGCGAATTATAGCTAGAGCGCCATCCTTGCCCTCAGGACCATCACCTAGCAGGCGTGATTTGAAGACAAATGGCTCAGCCTCGCCATTATGAATAGCAGCTGCGGTAAATAGACCTGCATCTGAAACAACGAATTTCTTCTGACTCTCGGCAATAGAAAGAAGCTCTTTGTCGCTTGGGTCTGATTTATATGATGCGTTGATAGCATTTACAATTTCTTGTGCATCTAGAGTCTTTTCTAGGGCGTCGTTTGGTGTAAACAGAACGCGGTCGTAAGACTGGTCAATAATCGTGCGGGTTGCTGTTTTCAAGATACCGTCACGATAATTAAAGATGTTTAATTCTGGTTGATTGTGGTCTATCACCTGTCCAAAAACAACGAAAGGCCATATTGCATAACGTTGATAGTAAGCACCTTCGGTGAAGTAACCATCGGGAGAAAATAGTAGGTCTAGCTGTTTGATGAAGCCACCCTCATCGCCTTTGCCATTTAGACCATAAAGAGATCTGTCGACAATTTCTTTGTCGCCCAGAACGTATCCAATAAGTCCGACACCTGTTGTTGCCCATGTGCCGTGGTTGTGGATGCGGTTAAAGTCGTGCATGTTAGCCTCATTACCTCTACTAAGGAACTCGGCCATAGGACGGAATAGGTTGTCCTCGACATGTTTTCTTTCTGCTTCTGTGAAATATTCGTAGACACAGTCATAAGCATTAGCCGTATGAACTAGCCATACGTTTTCGTTTAGTGTTTGCCAAAATAGGCGGCCGCGAGCACCTGCCTTTGGGTCTGGGTGAAGCGGTAGAGTTGGGTACATAGCTGCATATTCATAGAGCATGGCTTTTACGTACTCTGCATACTCGGCCTGTCCCGTAAGCTGATACATGATACCGCAATGGTACATGCTGTAGTAATTTTGTTTATGCTGCTCGTGAGAGTAGCCACCACCTGAATCCACAGGTGGTGGTACTACTATCTCAGAGCTAAGAGCATTGTCTGCGCTTGCTTTGACCTCTGCAACAGAGGCATCGAAGGCAGGGATAGTTCCTTGCGAGGCTTTAATTTTCTCAACACCTTCGGCCGTTAGGAGTAGGCGCGGACGCGCTGTGGTATAGTCATCTGCAAGAGAACTGAAAGGTACTGCAAGCAGCATGAGCCCTAACAGACTTGATATTTTGAAATTAAGTTTCATCGCTCGGATTATTTCTTTGTGTTATTCTAAATTATTTAATAGACGCACCCATGCCTTTGCCATAAAGCTCAGAGCCTGAAGTGATAGTGAAGTCTAGGGCCTCGATATCAGCAAATTTAGGGTCTACAGATGTCTGGTTTGCTACTGGAAGATCCCAGAATGTGTCGATACGACCACTGTTCCATAGGTTGATATTCTCCATAACTACATCGTCCCAACGTCTGTCCATAAAGCGGATTGAAGCACCACCAGCACCACTGTTGTCGAATACGCAGTTAGTAACGCTAACTTTCTGTGCACCGATAAGGCGAACTACAGTACCCTGCTCGCGGTTATCTGTATCGATGAAAGTACAACCGTCGATAAGTACAGTAGGGCCACTTGTGCTCTCGTCGTTACCACCACGGTAAACGTTGATTGCACCTGCCATCATGCGGAAGAATACAGTGTTGCTAACCTCTAGAAGCTCTACGCTATAGCGACCATTGTCGTCTTTCTCGTTGCTAAGGTTGATACCATCGCTAGAGCAGTTGTAGAATAGAGAGTTCTCAACTTTGATAGCGTTAGCAAATGCACCTTTATATATACGGATACATGAAGCAGGAGTCTCGAAGTAGTTTGTGAATGAGCAGTTGTCAACATGTAGACCGAATGGTTTAACCATAGGCATTGTTGTTGCGATAGCTGAGTTTGGATAAGCAGTACCCATCAAACCAAGACCGTCGAAACCGATACCCTGAACCTCTAGGTCGCCACCGTCAGCAAGAAGAACGATAGAACCTGATCTTGGAGCGTTGTAGCGCAAGTTTGGACGTGAAGCAAGACCCTCAGCTGCTTTGATAACGATGTATTTGTTGATTACAACTGGTCTGTCATTGAAGTAGTCACCTTCCTCGCTAAGGATGATAACGTCACCGTTAGATGCGCTCTCAACTGCCTCTGCAAGTGAGTTCTGTGCTGCTTTGATAGTGACAGTGTTGCCAGAAAGCACGTGAGTATTAGTGCTTTGGATCTCATACCAAGAAGCACCTGTCTCATCGCGTGTGATAAAGTCGTTTAGAACTGCAGGACCTGCATTGCCTTTAGAAGCAACCATAACACCGTTGTGGTCAGTGATTTTAAGTTTACCTTCTTCTAGGCCGCTAACTGTCTCTGCTGGAGCGTTCTCGATAACGTTGTTTTTGAATGCGATCTCAGAGATGTCGCTCTTAGCCATGTAAGCTGGGTTGCCGTTGCCATAGATTGCGTTGTTCTCGAAACGGATGTCTGCTGGAGGAAGAGTACGCTCGTTGTCGCTACCTGTACCAAACTCGATGTTAGTACAATCGTAGAAGCTATTGTTCTTAACGTCTACATCCTGAACGTGTACATAACGGTTAGGAGTTGAGTTAGGAACGGCGTTCATAAGAGCAAGAGCTGAGAAGAAACGAACACCTTTAAGGTTGTAGAATACGTTGTTGATGATAGTGTGACCTGCACCTACTACGCGAACACCACCTGCAGAAGCGTTGCCAGTACCGTCGAATAGGTTACCCTCGATCCAGTTTCTGTCACCGTGGCGGATAGCAAGTACACCAGAGCTGTTTTTGAATACGTTATAGCGAGCGATGTTGTCAGAAGCTTTTAGAGAAAGGATCTCAACCTCACCGTCGCACTCCTCGAAGTAGTTGTACTCTAGAACTACGCCTGTGTTAGGGATCATAGATACTGTAGAGTTACCAACGCGGATAGTCTCACCACCGTTGCTACCTAGCATCTGACGTGAGCCGAAGTAGTTGTGGTCGATAAGGTGGTTAGGCTCAGTTGACTCTTCTTCGTCCATATCGACTGCAAGAACAACCTCTGCGTTAAGTTTACCTACGAAAGAGTTGTGGTCTACGCGGTTTCTTCTACCTTTCATAGACACCCATCTGTAAGAATACCATTTGTCTGAAGGGTTGTAGTCTACGATTGCGTTGTTAGTGAAGCGGCAGTCGTTTGCTACTTTGTCGCCAACTTTGAAAGTGATAACATCACCTGTGTCTGAATAACCGTCTGTAAACAAGAAGCCGTTAACCTCGATAAAGTCACCACCGAAGTTAAGTGATGAGTTGCCAGAGATAACTACTTTGCCAGCGTCCTCAGCGATAACCACAATAGGAGCACCTTCGCTACCAGCGCCAAGAAGTTTGATGTTTACATCTGAGTAAGTGCCGTTAGCTACGACGATAGTATCACCGCCTTTAGCCTGGGCTACTTCTTTTTCTAGAGCATCCATTGAAGAGACAACGGTGCTACTTGTGCAAGTCAAATACACTACGGCCATAGCGGCGGTAGATGCAAATGATGCAAGATTCATTTTTTTGGTTTTCATATCTATTGATTAGGGTTTAATAAATTTTCTGGTCAAATTCCCAACAAAGTTATAAAATAACATCTACAAAACAAATTTTTAATAGTTTTTTTACTATGTTTTAAATTTCGATTTATTGTTAAATGTCGCTTGTTTTCTGGAGAATACCACAAAAGCATGCTTATTTAATCATAATTTCAAGTATTTCAGGGTCTGAGACCTGCTAAAATGAGTTGTTTTGTGTTCAAAACTTTCAAAAATATGACTACCTTTGGAGTCTAAATTTTTTGAAGTGAATTTTCTACCTACATCGGCAAAAGAAATCAAAGCATTGGGCTGGACAGAGCTCGACGTAATACTCTTTACGGGAGACTGTTATGTCGACCATTCGGCCTTCGGAACCGCCGTTATTGCGCGCGTGCTCGAGGACATAGGCCTGCGCGTGGCTGTTGTGCCTCAACCAAACTGGCGTGACGATCTGCGCGATTTCCGCAAGCTAGGGCGCCCACGTCTATTTTTTGGCGTCTCGGCAGGAAATATGGACTCTATGGTCAACCACTATACCGCAGCAAAACGCCTGCGTAGTGACGATGCCTAC
>JAWXTS010000094.1:0-5212 GCA_044433305.1 Rikenellaceae bacterium
ACCTGGACGCGCACCTGAGATAGCATCACAAACCTGTACCAACGGAGCGATAAGAGATGTCATCTCCTGCTCGTCGTGGTGAGCACCAATAGCATTGGCAACATCTGGTTTCTCTTTATACTTCTCGGCAAGCTTCATACCTATGATTGCGTGTGGCAACTCTGGCTCATCATCTGGCACCTTACCTATATCATGCAACAGACCTGCACGGCGAGCAACCTTAGCATTTAGACCAAGCTCAGAGGCCATAATACCGCAAAGGTTGGCTGTCTCACGAGAGTGCTGCAATAGGTTCTGACCATAAGAAGAACGGTATTTCATCTTACCTACAAGGCGGATAAGTTCTGGGTGAAGACCATGGATACCAAGGTCTATTGTTGTGCGTTTACCAACCTCGATAATCTCCTCCTCGATTTGACGTTGTACCTTAGCTACAACCTCCTCGATACGAGCTGGGTGAATACGACCATCGGTAACAAGCTGATGAAGCGATAGGCGTGCAATCTCTCTACGCACTGGATCAAAGCCCGATAGGATAATAGCGTCTGGAGTATCGTCAACGATAATCTCAACGCCTGTGGCAGCCTCTAGTGCGCGGATATTACGACCCTCTCGACCAATGATGCGGCCCTTAACCTCGTCACTATCAATGTTAAATACGGTTACTGAGTTCTCGATAGCAGTCTCTGTTGCTACACGCTGTATGCTCTGAATAATAATCTTCTTAGCATCTTTGTTAGCAGTCATCTTAGCCTCTTCGATAACATCGTTGATATAAGACATGGCGTCGCTTTTGGCCTCAGCCTTCATGTTCTCGATAAGTATGTTCTTAGCATCCTCGCTGCTCATACCACCAATCTGCTCTAAGCGAATATTCTGCTCTTTGATAACAGACGTAAGCTCTTCTTTCTTCTTATCAACTTCGGCTTTCTTTTTCTCTAGTTGCTCACGCACGTTGTCTAGTTCACGATCTTTGCGAGCCAGTGATTCTTGGTGTTGAACCACCGCTGCCTCGGCTTGTTTTACCTTAGCCTCGTTTTGTTGAATCTTTGAGTTACGCTCGTTTACTGCACGGTCGTGCTCGCTCTTAAGCTGTATGAAACGCTCCTTAGCCTGAAGCACTTTCTCTTTTTTCACCATCTCACCTTGAGTCTCGGCCTCTCGGATGATGGTGTTTCGACGCACCTGCGTCGCTTTCATCACTATAAAATATGATGCACCGCCAGCTACTAATGCAGCCACAACGGCAATTATTACTACTATTATCATTTATATATATGTTAGTTAAACAAAATGCGTAAAAAAAACCCGCATAAATTCCTTTTGTCAGTTTGACGAATCTCCTATACGTCATGAGTGGGGCTGCCACCTAAATCGCAAACGTCCAACGTCTCCCGAAGGAGAACCTGCAAGCAGGTTAAGGCCTGTTTTTGAACGGCGAGCTTGACCCCAATTTGTGTAAAATTGTTAAGTTTCGCAAAGCTTAAAAGGAATATGCGGGAAGTCTTCCTATAAGGTTATGTTAAGAACCTATTTTATCTTAGCAGAGCTTATATACTCTGAAAGAGTGTTATCTATATCCTCCAACATTTGTTCCTGTTGGGCTGTTTGTTTATTGTGTTCGAGCCTTGCCTTTTGCACTGCCACATGCAGAGCAGTAAGGTAAATAAACTCGTCGGCTTGACCATCAAGAGATGATTGATAAACGGCCATGGTTCTGTTAATCTCCTTTGCAGCTAGGCGGTAAATTTCTTCGTCATCAACAGGGATATCGATTCCAAACTCTCGTAATCCAAGTTTGATATTTATGCGTCTCAATTTTGCCATAGTTTAGCTACTGTTTATTTAACAATAGTACACATTTATCTATCTCTCGCAACAATCTATTTATTCTTGCTTTTGCAACCTGAGTGTCACCCGCAGTTCCACCCACAGCAGTTGCTGTCTCTAGCATTGCAATTCTTTTGTTCAGACCATCAACTTTGACCTGCATTTCGCGGCGTTGTTCTTTGAGGCCATCACGCTCCGCGGTGAGCTTAAGTATCTCACTACGTAAACGTTTATTGTCTGAGGTTATTACCTCAATCTTCTTTTTTATGTCCTCTATAATAGTCGTGCGAATCATATCTGACTGCTCTGCTAGATTTTTTAATGACTCAAAAGTAGTATTTTTTGATGAGACTTCAAAACATCTTTACAAAAATGTCACAATCATTACCACATAATAGGTGCTATTTCTTTTGAGTGCAGGTAGTCATTGGCCCTGCTAAATGGACGGCTGCCGAAGAATCCACGATATGAAGACAGAGGAGAGGGATGCACGCTCTGGATAATCATATTGTTCTTACTATCAACCATTTTACATTTCTTCTGCGCATACGAGCCCCAAAGGATATACACGATATTGCTTTTCTGGCTGCTTATTCTCTCGACCACAGCATCTGTAAACTGCTCCCATCCTTTATTAGAGTGCGAGGCAGCCTGATTGGCACGCACAGTAAGCACAGAGTTTATAAGCAACACACCCTGCTCAGCCCAGTGGTCAAGGCTCCCCGAACTTGGAACATCAACGCCCAAATCATCGGACAGCTCTTTGTATATATTAACCAGCGAGGGCGGCAGCTTAACATCTTGCCCAACCGAGAAACACAGGCCATTAGCTTGTCCCTGGCCGTGGTAAGGATCTTGACCTATGATAACCACCTTGACCTTGTCGAAAGGGCATTTATCAAAGGCTCGAAATATATTAGAGCCTTTAGGGTAAACCACACCACTGGCATACTCCTGCCTTACAAAGTCTGTGAGAGCCACAAAATAGGGCTTCTCAAATTCATCGGCCAGCACCCTAGCCCACGACTGTTCTATATTCACCGTCATAACCTTTTTATCTTACAGAGTTCATACGTATGCTGGCCTTAACAAATGCCAAGGCTCTGATTTTACTTATCGCTACTTCCTTGTCGGCATGGTGTGTATTCTGACTAACAAGCTTAACATAACCCTCGTGCTCGCTCTTTTGAATATACTTGACCGTAACAAACTCCTCTCCATCAATATCTATCGAGAGAAGATACATATCACCCCAAAAAACATCGTCTATGCTAGGTATCTGCTTAAAGAGAACTATGTCGCCACTTTTGAGCAGCGGATACATACTATCACCAACTATATATATAGCACCATCGCAGCGCGGCAGGTTCGGGATATGTATATAATCTATTGGCACCACGACTTTCTTGTCTATAAACAAAGGCACCAGTCCTGCTGTTCCCTCAAGGTCATACAGAGGCACGCTCTGAATATCCAGACTCTTATCCCCTATGCGCGAGAAGTTGACACAGTCGCTACTCAAGAACATTTCGCCCTCGCCGTGCTCCAACCAATCAAGATTAACGTTAAATTCTTGAACTAAAATATTTTTATTTCGCTCAGACAGAGCTGTTTTACCAGTTTCTATCATCGAAAGCCCACTCTTTCCTATTCCTAGTTTTGCGCCAAAGACATCTTGAGTCATCTTTAACTCTTTGCGTATCAATCTAGTACGAGCATTAGCCGAATTTGGATCGAACTTTTTTTTCATTTTTTACACTATTTTAGTATCAAATTCAATTTTTGAATATATATTTGCACTACAAAGTTAAAAAATTTATTTTAAAAATTCAATAAATACACTAATTATTTCAATTTATTACCCCTTTGTTATATGTGTATGGACTAAAAGTGTTATTAAAAAAAGCTAATTATGATTAATGTAACAGAAGAAATGTATCGGGATTTGGCTGAAAACCTCATGCAAAATCTCGAACAACTAGACAGCGACTTCTACAATGGAACAACAGAAATAGACACCACCGAGTACTATTCAGAACTAAAATGCTCACTCATTCTTTTTCGTGAGGGAAACTGCCAGAGTGACGGCTGCGGACTCTCTTGCAACTCGTGCAGCAACCGCTCCGACGGCAGCTCTAACGGGGAGATTTACAAGATTGTTCCCGTATGGTGGGAGTACGCCCTATTTACAGAGCAGGGCGAGCAGAACACAACCTTCAGCTGGAGCGAGTTTGCAACATACCTAAACCCCTACACAAGCCTATGTTAAAGGGCTTCAGCGGCCCCTCATTACTTGAGTTTGCATCAAGAGTAATGCCATCGTTTCAAACCACACCCCTACATAACCAATACTATAAGATTCTCGAAGAGTTTCTTTTCGGCAAGGCCAGCGGACTAATAGTATCCATGCCCCCACAACATGGCAAGTCTCTAGCAAGCTCTGTACTACTTCCAGCCTATGCACTGGGACACTTCCCCGATATGCGCATAGCTCTAGCCTCTTACAACAGCTCGTTTGCCTCCAAGTTCAACAAGCGCATACAACGAATCATAGACAACCCCATCTATGCCGAGATGTTCCCCGAAACAACCCTAAAAGGACGTGCACAAGGTTCCCTATACTTGCGTACAGCTGAGGAGTTTGAGATTGTGAACCACCAAGGCTCACTGCTCACCGTAGGGCGCGAGGGCAGCATAACAGGCAACCCCGTAGACCTATTTATAATAGACGACCTCTACAAAGATATGATGGAAGCCTCATCGCCCATCATACGCGAGAACTGCTGGGAGTGGTATAACTCAGTCGTAAAGACCCGTCTACACAACAACTCGCGCGAGCTGATAGTATCCACACGCTGGCACGAGGAAGACCTCATAGGTCGTATATGCAACTTTGAGAAGGTAGCCAATATCGAGACCATGGCTCAGATTAGCAATAAGTCCGACGATGGCTGGTTCAAACTGTGCCTGGAGGCCATCAAGGACTCGCCCTCAACAGAGGTTGACCCCCGAACCAAAGGGCAGGCACTGTGGCCCGAAAGGCACAGCATAAAGCTACTGGAGAAAAAACGCAAGTACGACAACATCATGTTTGAAGCCCTCTACCAAGGCCGCCCCACCTCGCGCGACGGGCTTCTCTATGGTGACAACATGGCCATCTATGACAACTTGCCTAGCAAGATACTCAAGTATGCCAACTACACCGACACGGCAGATATGGGCGAGGACTACCTCTGCTCGATATGCTATGTTGTAGACGACAAGCAGGACATATACATCACCGACATGGTGTTCACCCAGCAGAGCATGGAACACACCGAAGGTGCCGTAGCTGCCATGCTCGCACGCACCAGACCCACCACGGCCTACATAGAGAGCAACA
>JAWXTS010000095.1:0-5202 GCA_044433305.1 Rikenellaceae bacterium
GCTTGCCGGGGCGATCCAGAGAAGGTCATTGCACTAGAGAAGCAGGTATTGGAGAGCTTTGGAGATAGGATGAACGCCTACCGTTCTCAGCCTTTCTTCTTGGAGCTGGTACCAAAAGGCATAGACAAGGCCCTGTCCTTGGAGCGACTGCTTAAGCATACGGGCATAGAGCGCGAGGCTCTGGTAGCCGTTGGAGATGGACACAACGACCTTTCGATGATTAAGTTCGCAGGATTGGGTGTGGCCATGGACAATGCAGAACCAGAGGTCAAAGCAGTGGCAGATTACATAACTCTGAGCAATGAAGAAGATGGCGTGGCGGCCATGGCTCTAAAATTCATACTCTAAATGACACAGGAACTAAAGGGAATAGCCATCATCCTCGCCTGCTACTTCTCGGGCGATTTTGCAAGCCGACTCATTGGCGGATTCATGCCCGGCAGCATCATGGGTATGCTTATTCTGTTCACCCTACTACAATATAAAGTTGTCAAGAAAGAAGATATTAAGAGTGTGGCCAACTTCGTACTCAGCCACATGATGTTGTTCTTTATCCCAGTAACCGTAGGCATCATCGTATGTATCCACACCATCAGCGACCATTGGCTAGCTGTGGCTGTGGTACTCTTTGCAACAACAACATTTGTGCTTCTAACCGTCGGATTTATCGGGCAATTAATCAGTAAGAAATGGAAAAAATAACGACCTTCTTTAGCTCGGCGGCCGACTCAGAGGTATTTCTTATAACTCTGACCGTACTCGTGTATTACACATCCATAATAATTAGGGATAGGTATAAGTGGCGACTACTCAATCCTGTGCTTGTGTCATCACTGTTTATAATCTTTTTTATCAACATAGCGGGCATCGAGTATCAGAAATATAGCAACGCTAACCAGCCCATAAACTTTATGCTTGGCATATCGGTGGTCTGCCTTGGCTACCTTATGAACGAGAACTTTGCCAACATCAAAGAATTTAAAACATCCATCATCCTATCGACCATAGCAGGCAGCATAGTGGGCATACTAGGAGTCATCGGCATGACACATCTATTTGGACTTGAAGAGTTCATATCACTCTCTCTGCAAACCAAATCGGTAACCACGCCCATAGCCCTGAGCCTTAGCGAAAGCATAGGCGGCATACCAGCCCTTACGGCCTTGGCAGTATCGGGCACAGGCATCTTTGGCAGTGTTGTAGGCCCATCAATACTAAGGCTTTTTGGAATCAGGGATGCAGTTGCTACGGGAGCGGCCCTAGGCTCATGCGCACATGCCATAGGCACAGCCCGTGCCCTAGAAATTGGTGCGCTGGAGGGTGCCGTAGGCGGAGCGGCCATAGGTCTTATGGGACTGTTTACCTCTTTTTTGATACCTATAATTCATAGCATTCTATAATAGGTGTGGTGTTTTATTTTTTTGGGATAATATCAATTATTTCAAAAATGTTTTGCTACCTTTGTATTTATCTAAACTAGGGAATACGCTTCATGAATATCACACTCAATAATAAGCAGGAAACTATCAAATCTCAGAATTTGATTCAACTCATCGAGGAGTTTGCTATCGACACAAAGGGAATCGCCATCGCCATAAATAACAAGGTTATATCTCGCGGAATGTGGGAGGAGACCTTGCTAAATGAAAATGACCAAATAATTATCGTTTCGGCAGTATTTGGAGGATAGCAATATGAAAGTAATTGTTATAACCCAAAGCGAGGAAGTTGAAAACGAAGCAGCACTAATAACAGCGGCACTTGAGGCTGGAGCACATAGGGTGCATATACGCAAGCCAGAGTGGAGCCTAGAGCAAACGCGTGAGCTTATAGATGAGATACCTAGCCAGTTTAGAGCACAGCTTACTCTACATGACAACTTTGAACTATGCTCAGCTTTGGGCGTGGATGGCATACAACTCAATGGTCGTAACCCTGAGGCAAAGGCTGATTTCGAGGGAGTAACCAGCAAATCGTGCCACAGCATAAACGAGATTCAAGCCTACCATCACCTAGATTACGTAACTCTTAGCCCCATATTTGATTCTATATCTAAACAAGGCTATGGAGCAAACTTTAGCGAAGGGGAGCTTACTGCTGCACGCGAGAGCGGCCTTATAGATTCTAAGGTCATAGCTCTGGGTGGCATACAACCTCAGCACATACCCTACCTTCACAGTCTAGGCTTTGGTGGCGTTGCCCTCTTGGGTTACATCTGGCAAGACTCTACAATAGAAGGCGTTAAGACACGCACAGAGAAAGCCGTTAAGACGGCTCGTATGTGTCATAACTTTAGTCTACAATATATCACTCACCGCAACTCTACCCTTAATGACATAGACAGCTCGAAGCTGGCTTTGGAGGGCGGATGCAAGTGGGTGCAGCTAAGAATGAAAGGATATAGCGACCAAGAGTTCATAGACAACGCCCTGAAATTAGGCAAGCTATGTGACAGCTTCGGTGCTACATTCCTGCTCAACGACAAAGCCCATCTTGTTAATGAGTGTAACGCCCACGGCGTGCACTTAGGCAAAAATGATATCGCTCCAAGCAAGGCGCGAGAGATGCTAGGCGATAAGGCTATAATAGGCGGCACGGCAAACACCTGCCAAGACATTGACTATCTGGTTGCTCAGGGAGTCGACTACATCGGTCTAGGCCCTTTCAGATTCACAACAACAAAAGACAACCTAAGTCCCGTACTTGGATTTGAGGGCTACAAGGCAGCCATAGCACACTGCAAAGATAAAGGATACACAACCCCAATAGTAGCTATTGGCGGAATAACCATAGAAGATATAAATAAAATAATGTCATGCGGAGTTAGCGGAATAGCTCTCTCAGGTACCATACTCAATGCCCAGGATAGCACACAGACTACACGCGAGATAATGACGATATTAGCAGATAAAAGAAAATGAAGAATTTGATGATTGGGGGCGTAGAGTTCAGCTCACGCCTATTCTTGGGAACTGGTAAGTTTCCATCAAATGAACTGATGCGCAGCTCAATAGAGGCATCAGAGTGCCAAATGGTCACTATGGCCATCAAACGTATTGACACAAACAACAACCAAGACGATATGCTAAAACATATCACCATAGATGGAGTGCAACTACTACCAAACACCTCGGGTGCGCGTAATGCTCAGGAGGCTATCTTCGCTGCCCAGCTTACACGTGAGGCCTTTGGCACAAACTTCTTGAAGCTAGAGATACACCCCGACCCACGTTACTTATTGCCTGATGCCATAGAAACACTCAAGGCAACAGAGGAATTGGCAAAGATGGGATTTGTGGTGCTTCCATACTGCCCTGCCGACCCTGTATTGTGCAAAAGACTAGAGGAGGTTGGTGCCGCAGCAGTGATGCCGCTAGGTGCTCCTATTGGCACTAACAGAGGTCTTAGAACAAAAGATTTTCTGGAGATAATAATCGAGCAATCGGGCGTTCCTGTGGTTGTAGATGCAGGTATTGGTGCTCCGAGCCACGCTGCCGCAGCCATGGAGATGGGTGCCGACGCAGTGCTTGTAAACACAGCTATTGCCGTTGCTGGTGACCCTGTGGCCATGGCAAAGGCATTTAAGATGGCCGTTGTTGCAGGTCGCATGGCCTATGAGTCGGGCGTTGCCGTAGAGCAAATTACCGCTTCGGCAACATCGCCACTCACCTCTTTTTGGAACAACTAGAACCCTCGCACCATGTTTAGTGAATACTTACAACAGTTTTCGTGGGAGCAAACCCACGATGCTATAATGAGCCGCACCGACAACGATGTGAGAAGAACACTAGCCAAAAAAGGCAAGCTGTCGGTCGAGGACTTCATGACTCTTATATCTCCTGCTGCCGAGCCTTACCTTGAGCAGATGGCAGCCTTGAGCAGGCAATATACCCTAGAAAGATATGGCAAGACAATATCTCTTTTTGTGCCGTTATACCTTACCAACTCGTGCATGAATGGCTGTGTCTACTGTGGCTTCCACGCCTCAAACCCTATGAAGCGCACGATTCTTACTGAGACAGAAATCGAGAACGAGTTCAAGGCAATAAAGAAACTAGGTCCCTTCGACAACCTGCTTATGGTGACAGGCGAGAACCCTCGCGTGGCTGGAGTAGACTACCTTGCCAAGGCTCTGGATATAGCAAAGAAATACTTTAGCAACCTACAAATAGAGGTTATGCCACTTTCGGCCGAGGACTACAAGAGACTTATTGGCCACGGACTAAACGGCGTAATCTGCTTTCAAGAGACTTACAACCGCGAACGCTACCCTATCTACCACCCTAAGGGCATGAAGAACAACTTTGAGTGGAGGGTAAATGGCTTTGACCGCATGGGTCAGGCTGGAGTGCACAAAATCGGAATGGGCATACTCATAGGCCTTGAGGACTGGAGAGTAGATGCCACCATGATGATGCACCACCTACGCTACCTTCAGCGCACATACTGGAGAACACGTTACAGCGTCAACTACCCTCGCATGAGAGCAGCCGAGAACGGAGGTTTCCAACCCAACGTCATAATAAAAGAAAAAGAGTTTGCACAACTTATGTTCGCAACCAGAATCTTTGACCATGATGTAGACTTGTCTCTATCTACGCGCGAGCCAGCCCAAGTGAGAGACGCGTTTGCCACCCTAGGTGTAACAACAATGAGTGCCGAGAGCAAGACCGAACCAGGAGGTTATTACAGCTACCCTGAGGCACTTGAACAATTTCATATCAGCGACGAGAGAACAGCCGTAGAGGTTGCCGCAGCCATCAAAAGCGTAGGTCGTGAGGCCGTGTGGAAAGACTGGGATCGCTCTCTCGACTGCTTTTAAGATTTTTTATGGATGATAAAACAGAGGTCATTTAGCAAAGTAGAGCAAAACGGTGTAACTTATTGTAAATGTGGTTGATATTCTGCTGATTGCGTTATGGTGCTTTTGGGGCAAAATGCAAAATATAGCAGTTTACAGCGTGGTTTCCGTTACGAATCCGTTACCTATTTTGCGATATGCAGTGTGGTGAGGTTTGAAGTAACTAACTATTTGATATTCGGATCCTTATTCGCCAAATTGCGTATATGTAAATTGGGTCTCTTTGCTCACTATAAATTAACTTTGTGACCCCAAAAATCACAAACAATGAAATGACTATGAGTAAAGAGCTAAAAGTAAGTTTTTACCTCCGACACAAGGAGGTGCGAAAAGATGGGACG
>JAWXTS010000096.1:0-4993 GCA_044433305.1 Rikenellaceae bacterium
AAACAACTTCCTGTTCCCCTTAGCGACTGCAAATATACGAACTTTTTTAATCCATTTCCAAATCTTTTTGTAACTATTTTTTGAACCCCTCAACAATAACTCTAGAAGACAGGGAGTTACGAGGAAAAAAAGATTAGAAAGGGTTGACTTTATTTCTTGCGGAGTCTTGTTCTGCGATTCTAGCGGCCGCAGCTTTACGCACCAATGGGCGTCGATACTCGAATATTAGGGCCGAAAAAAGACCTATAAAGCCATAAACTAATAGTGCATAAGGCAGGGTGATTACTTGGGCAAGCCACCCCAGCAACATACCTCCGATAGGATTTAGGCCCATGGACATCATAAAATAACTCATAACGCGACCTCGCTTATCGTCATCGACCATAGTTTGGAGCAAAGTATTTATAGAAGCCATGACACAAACCAAGGTCAACCCGAGAACATAGCACAATATATATGCAGGCAGCGGACTACTAAATAAGGTAAACATAATCAGAGAAACACTAAATACGATACCTGCAAGAGAGACTACACGACCAAGTCCACGCACACTCTTTCGGGCTGCCAGATAGAAGGCGGACATAAGCGAGCCTGCACCAACGCTAGACATTGCATACCCCAGCATCTGAGAGTCGCCACCAAGAATATCCTTAACAAAGGCAGGTAGCACAGTAAGAAACGGGAAGCAAAAGAAGTTTATGAGGGCTGCATTAATAAGGACGCTACGAATAGGAACGTGACCTTTAATATACATGAAGCCTTCTTTCAGCTCTTGGAGTATACGATTTTCTCGCACTCGTGGAGCATCGCTCTTAATCTTCATCATCAATAGGCACGCTATAACCGCGATATAACTAAGTCCATTTACAAGGAAGCAGTAGCCCTCGCCCACCATAGCGATAAGGATACCTCCGATGGTTGGACCTATGAATCGTGTTGAGTTTACGGTAACAGAATTTAGTGCCACAGCATTGCTCATAACCTCGCGAGGAACAAGTCGTGTATAGAAGGCCTGACGTGAGGGCGACTCCACAGAGGCCACAAGGCCATTGAGCAGGCTTATAACCAATATCATCCACACCTCTATCAATCCCGTAATGGTGAGCAGTGCCAGAACAAACGCCTGAACCATCATAATGGTTTGGGTCGTCAGCAATATCTTATACCTATTATATCTGTCGCTAAGGACTCCAGCGATGGGTGTTATAAAAAGGCTAGGTATCAAACAAAGGAAGGTCACTGTGGCCAGCAACAGAACCGAGTTAGTGAGTCGATACACAAGCCAGCTCATGGCTATGTTCTGCACCCACGTGCCACTAAGCGACAAGACCTGACCAAAGAAGTAAAGCGCGAAGTTTCGATATTGCAACGAGGAGAACACTCCTTTAAAGAAATTAGTTTTTTGCGGCTCAGCGGCAATATTTGATACGTTCGTCTTATTCATCTAGGATTCTATTTTGTACAAAGGTAACAAAAAAGCCCCACGGTGATTACACCATGGAGCTTTCATTTCAAAAAATTCTAGCCTAAAATTATGCCAAAATTATATCTTAGAAGCGACAAAATCACCTACTTCAGTAGTAGAGAAGCACTTATCGCCTTTGTTAGCCAAGTCCTCAGTAACAACGCCCTCGATAATAGCTGCATCGATACCTGCACGAACAGCAGCACCTTCCTCTTTAAGGCCTACATGCTCCAATAACATTGCTGCTGAAAGGATGGTAGCCATAGGGTTGGCGATATTTTTGCCTGCCGCCTGAGGATATGAACCGTGGATAGGCTCGAACAAAGCAACCTCTGAACCAACAGATGCTGAAGGCAACATACCCAAAGAACCGCTAATAACACTAGCCTCATCAGTCAAGATATCACCAAACAAGTTCTCAGTTACGATAACGTCGAAGTAAGTTGGGCGTTGGATAATCTGCATAGCAGCATTGTCAATAAACATAAATTCCATCTTCACCTCTGGATACTGTGGCGCAATCTCACCAGCAATTTGTCTCCATAGGCGTGAAGTTGCAATCACATTGGCCTTGTCAACAACAGTAAGTTGTTTTCTGCGACCCATAGCTAAGTTGAAAGCCAAGTGAAGGATGCGCTCAACTTCCTCACGTGTATAAACACATGTATCATAAGCCGTGTTGCCATCCTCGCTGCGACCCTGAGGACGACCGAAGTACATACCTCCAGTAAGCTCGCGCACACACATAAAGTTTGCACCACGAACAATCTCTGTTTTCAAAGGTGAGCGGTCAGCCAAAGAATCAAATACTGCAAGCGGACGTAGGTTAGCAAAAAGACCTAGCGATTTACGCATGCGCAGTAGACCCTGCTCTGGACGAACTTTTGCCTTTGGGTCATTATCATATTTTGGATCACCAATAGCACCAAACAACACAACGTCACTATCAAGACATACTTGATGTGTCTCTGCTGGGTAAGGGTCTCCAGTAGCATCAATAGCACAAGCACCAACTAGTGCACTCTCATATTTAAAGGTATGGTTGTATTTTTGAGCCACAGCGTCTAGCACTTTCACCGCCTCGCCAACAATCTCAGGTCCTATACCATCACCTGCAAGTAGAGCAATATTTAATTCCATTTTTATATATTTTAGTTTTCTATTTTATTTAACATCTTTATAGTTGCCTTTATGGCAGCCTCGGTCTGGTCGGCATCAAGACCTCTGGTCTTAAAGGTTTCGCCCTTATACTCCCAAGTGATAAAGGTTTGAACAAAGGCATCGGTACGACCTCCAGGAGGTATGGTCACCGTATAGTTTACAAGAGCAGGGAAGTCATGTCCTAGCTGCTCATATATCTTGCGCAGAGCCTTTACAAAGGCATCGTACTGACCATCGCCAGTAGCCGTCTGCTCATACTCCTGACCGTTGATTTCGATTTTGAGTGTAGCCACAGGACGCAAGCCATGCGCCAGCGACATATAATAATTCAGAATCTTGACCTTGCTATCTGCAACATCATGCTTCAAGACATCAGCTATAATATAAGGTAGGTCATCGGTGGTAACAGCCTCTTTCTTATCACCAAGTTCTATGATGCGCTCAGTAACCTTGCGCATAGAGTCCTCGTCAAGCTCAATACCCAGGGCCTCTAGGTTCTTGCGGATATTGGCCTTGCCAGATGTTTTGCCTAGTGCATACTCGCGCACACGGCCAAATCGCTCGGGCAATAGGTCATTATAATAAAGGTTATTCTTTGAATCGCCATCTGCATGTATGCCCGCACACTGGGTAAACACATTCTCTCCAATAACTGGTTTATTGTTGGGGATATGAACACCTGTATATGTTTCGACTATGCGGCTGGTGTGATTCATCTTACTCTCAACGATAGAAGTCTTAAGCTTAAGTTGGTCATGCAAAACAGCAATAACACTCGAAAGTGGAGCATTACCCGCCCTCTCTCCTAGCCCATTGACCGTTGTATGAACACCCTCAATCCCCGACTCAACAGCAGCAACAATATTGGCAACAGCCAAATCATAATCGTTGTGAGCATGGAAGTCAAACTTCAGATTGCCAAAGCGGCCAACTATATCGCTGCAATATTCAGCCGTGTTCTTAGGATTCAAAACACCCAAAGTGTCAGGCAACATAAAGCGGCGTATATTACAGTGTTGCAACTGCTCAAGCATGTTATACACATACTCTGGCGAGTAGTTCATGCCATTAGACCAATCCTCAAGGTACAAATTAACATATATACCCATCTGGTCGGCCATAGCCACAACGCCCTTAATATCCTCTATATGCTCCTGAGGTGATTTGCGAAGCTGATAAAGGCAGTGCTTCTCAGAACCCTTGGCAAGCAAGTTAATTACCTTACAACCTGCATCTTTAATCCAGTTCAACGAAACGCCACCGTCTACAAAACCCAGAACCTCAATACGGTCAAGATAGCCACGTGAAGCTGCCCAACTAGCAATCTTGCTAGTTGCCTCAAACTCACCCGTCGACACTCGCGCCGAAGCAACTTCAATGCGGTCGACCTTAAGCTCGTCAAGTAACAATCTGGCAATACTAAGCTTCTCGTTGGTGGTGAAAGACACACCCGAGGTCTGCTCGCCATCGCGCAATGTTGTATCAAGTATCTGAATCATATTATATTAGCTCTGTTGTTCGTAAGCCTCAATTTTACTACGTATGCTAACCAAGTAGTCAACATCATCATAGCCATTCATAAGACATTCTTTCTTATATGCGTCGATAGCAAAATCAGTGCTCTGACTTGCCGACACGTTTGTTAGAGTTTGATTCTCTAGATCCACAACAAACTCTGCTTTGTTATTAGAGGCGATAGCATCGAACATACCTTGCAAGAACTCCTCGCTAACCTGTATAGGCAACAAGCCATTGTTAAGTGCATTATTTTTGAAAATATCTGCAAAGAAACTAGACACCACAACCTTGAAACCTCCATCATAGATTGCCCATGCAGCGTGCTCGCGTGACGAACCACAACCAAAGTTTTTGGCTGCAACCAACAGCTCACCTGCATAACGGCTATCATTCATAGGGAAGTCAGCAACAGGGTTGCCTTGATTATCATAACGCCAATCGCGGAATAGATTATCACCAAAGCCCTTGCGCTCAACAGCTTTCAAGAAGCGTGCAGGGATGATTTGGTCTGTATCAACATTTTCTATACTTAAAGGTACCGCGGTGGTATTTAGTTTTATAAATTTAGGAATTGACATAATTTTCGCTCTTAGTGGTTTACAAATCAAAAATCTCTCTTGGGTCTGTAATCTTACCCGTAACTGCTGCTGCTGCTGCCACTAGTGGCCCTGCAAGCAATGTGCGTGCACCTGGTCCTTGACGACCCTCGAAGTTACGGTTTGATGTAGACACGCTATACATGCCTGAAGGAATCTTATCTGCATTCATAGCAAGGCAAGCCGAGCATCCTGGTTGACGCAGAACAAAACCAGCCTCCTCAAGTACCTTGTCCAAACCTTCGGCAATAGC
>JAWXTS010000097.1:0-4985 GCA_044433305.1 Rikenellaceae bacterium
GTCTTGGTCTTGGCTGTCGACCGAGATGTGAGTAGTGGAGGTGAAAGCAACCCCAAAAAGCACGCCCACCAAAATTAACAGCACAAAAAAAGAGCGAGCTAAAAAAGCTCGCCCTATAAATAACATAGACATTATACCAAATAGAACCATTTATCGAGGCTCTATCGAAGTTCTCTAACCCTTATCTGCCTCTACCCTCTTCGTCTTCTCTAAGGCCTTTAATTCGTTTATTCTCAAGCTTAAAACCACTCTCGCGACAAAGCTTCTGGTAGTAGGCCTCCCAACGTTTACGCTCCTTAGGGTCAAGTATATTACCCACATCTGTCATCAGCTCAAAGTGCACAATGGTCATTCTCGATTTTATGTTCTCAATATTCTCACTCACAGACTTCATAACATCGCTAACAGCAAAGTAATCGCCCTGTTGTTGAGAGCTTTCGACAGTTCGTTCTGCAACCCTCAAAGCCTTAATATCATCAGCACACTCAGCAGCGGTAGCATTAACTGCATTTTGATACCCAGCGTACAACTTTATAACATCTGATATTTTCTGCTTGTCTGTTAGTTTAGCTGACTCTATTCCCTCGTTAATATTAAAGGAAAATAGACCCGCAGAGGCTACCAAATCCACCGTTGATTCCTCGCGTCCACGGCCACCGCCTTCAGGACCGCCACCGCCGCCACCTCGTGGGCCGCCTCCGCCGCCTCCGCCGCCAGGCTGAGCGTAACAATCGAGACTAAATAAACTAATCAGCAGTGCAAAAATAAATGTAAAGAGCTTGTTCTTTTTCATAAGTTTATATTTTAATTTAGTTATCTTAAAGAGTCCGCCATAGAAATTATTTCTCCTTGGCTCCTTTGATGTCATTTTATGTATCGACACGTCAAATAAAGAAAGTAAACATATTTGACATAGCGTCAAAACTGTCGGTGAACGGGTAAAATTTGGGTGTGAACGAGTAACTAGCTATTATGGCTGTCTGCAACTATCGGCAAACCCACTCGAAATATACCACCCTCAGAACTTGTACGTATAGGCTTGCCAAACAACAACCTGTACTGTTCGTTCAGATTAGAAAGGCCTATACCCGTGCTCTCGACACTCTCTAGGCGAGGGACTATATTATTCTCAACAAAAATATGGCTGTCGTCTGTGGTGTAGATTCGCACCTGAACAATAGGGTCTGAGCTTATCACATTATGCTTAACGATATTTTCTATCAGCGGCAGCAGAGCCAACCTCGGCAGTTGATAGTCATTATAAGCGATATCTATATTAAATTCAAAGAATATCTTGCCACCAAAGCGTTTCTGAAGCATATACACATACGACTTTATGAATGCAACCTCTTCCTCTAGGCTATAAATATCTTTATCACTATTCTTAAGTATCTTACGGAATACGGTGGTCAAATTATCCAGATAGGACAGAGCCTCGTCGGTCTGGCTAGTTGAGATGAAGTAGCTAAGTCCATTAAGCGAGTTGAAGAAGAAGTGAGGGTTTATCTGTTGTATCAGGGCGTTGTGTTCAGCCTTGATTTTCTCTAGCTGGAGATGCTCATTACGTATTCTTATCTCCTGATTAAGGTAGGAGAGTCTCAAAAGATAAACAAACAGCAGGTTGAGAACTGCCGTAAGGTGGTGCTTTGAAATCATCACATTCATCTCTCCACGCATAAACTGTCTTAGGCGTCTATCCTGCGGAGGGGTTTGATCTGGAAATATAATGTCCTTTACTACTGGTTCAAATTCGGCCAGCACATAGGGCAATACGATGGCTCCAAGGGTAATTATAAGCAGCGTTATATACTTGTTTATATTTTTGTCGAGCAGGCGGAACGAATAATTAAAATATACATACACAAACATAGACACAAACATATACCAAGCTATTGGGAAGTAGAGATGTCTTATCATCCATTCTTGGTTAAAAACGTCTGCGGCCTCATATCTCATGGCACTAACGCGCTCTATTGTTACATAGTTAATAAAGATAGTAACAACTATGGCGAATAAAAAACCTAAAATAATTTCTTTTTTTCTCATATTGTTTATATATTTAACTGCTGGTAGACTAAGATAATAATTTATCTGCAATTTTGTGTTAATTAACACAAATTACAGACACGAATGTTATAATTTACCGACAAGTTATGAATCTTTCCCAAAATACTAATAAAAATTTAAAAAAATGAAAAAAATTCAACTTCTTCTAGTTTCTATGGCTGTTGTCTTTGCCTCATGCAAAACTAGCACTACATCTACACAGAGTGCAGAGTCAGCAAAAGCTGTTCGTTACCAAAACCACGACCAAGTTATAGAAGGTCTTATCGAGGGTAACAAACGCTTTGCAGAGGGCAAAACTATCAACTACCAACAAGGTATGGATTACCTTAAGCAATTTGATGGAGAACAGAAACCTTATGCTATTGTTGTAGCTTGTTCAGATATGAAAGTACCTGTTGAGCTTCTATTCGACCAAGGCGTTGGCGACTTTATCGTTGTTCGCACAGCTGCTAACTCACCTCTTGACAAAACTGCACTAGGTGCTGTTGAGCTAGCTTTCAACAGACAAGCAATCAGAACAGTTATCGTATTGAGCCACTCAAATTGTGATGCTGTACAAGCAGTACTTGAGGCTAGCCCTAAACACCGCGAGGGCGACCTAGCTATCGAGGATATGGTAGACCAACTTTCTACTGTACTTCCAGGACTTAAAAGCTCACATGGTGACTTGGACAAAGCTATCGAGATTAACAAAAAAGCTCAGCTTAAATGTCTAATCGAATCTGACAACCTTAAAATGGCTTGGGCCGAGGGTCGTGTATATCTTCTAAGCGCGCACTACGACGAGGCTACTGGTGTAGTCGAGTTTGACATCTAGGATATAGTTTAGACCTCTAGGTCAGATACAAGAAAGCCCGACTAACAAAAGAGTTAGTCGGGCTTTCTATTTATGAATCATCCTACTATCTACGTGGAAGGAGCACCGCCACCATACCAAGTATAGGCAGATAAGCAGAGAGATTGAATACTGCTTCAATGCCGTTTGCTTCGGCATACCCACCCCAGAATGCAGCTGCTATACCTGCGATGCCAAAGGCAAAACCAAAGAACAATCCAGAAATCATTCCTATGCGGTTAGGCAGCAGCTCTTGTGCAAATATCACTATGGCAGGAAAGGCCGAAGATAGCGTGAATCCTGTGCAGAAACTAAAGACCATGGTCCATTCTTGTCCAACATGAGGCATGGCAAGGGCGAATGGTGTTGCACCCAATATCGAGGCCCATATAACATATTTACGGCCTATTCTATCACCTATCGGACCTCCGCACATAGTTCCTAGTGCTGTGGCAAAAACAAACACAAACAGAGCATATTGCGAGTGTTGAATGCTCAGACTAAACTTCTCCATCATATAGAAGGTGTAGTAGCTGCTCATGCTGGCCATATATACATATTTTGAGAATATAAGAACCAGCAAAACACCGATATAGAAGTATGTTTTTTTGTTTGAGTATGGACGAGGTACCCAGTCGGCATCACCCTTCTGTGCAAGTTTCTTGCGCTTTGTAGCTACACCCCCAGAAACAGCCATCTCTACCTCACGCTGCTTAAGCAATTTGCTATACCAGCGAGCAATAACAATACTAGCAGAGAGACCTATAAAGGCAACAAAAGCCACTAGGACTGTGTTCTGGCGACCATAGGGAGCGATAACAAGGGCTGCAAGTAGTGGACCTATCGAGCTACCCAGATTACCTCCAACCTGAAATATAGACTGCGCCAGACCCTTGCGACCTGCCGAAGCCATGGATGTCAGCCTCGAAGCCTCGGGATGAACAATAGAAGAACCCGTACCCACAAGAATCACAGACATCACAACAGTTATAAAGGTACTAGCGAATGCCAAGCAAACAAGACCTGTAAATGTGAAGCAGGCGGCCAAGGTTATAAACCATGGATTGGGCTTGCGGTCAAGATAAAAACCCATCAGTGGCTGCAATACCGACGCCGACATCTGATAGCACAATGTTATCATACCTATCTGCATAAAGGACAGGGCCAAGTCATTCTTGATAATAGGGTATAGAGAGTTCACTACCGCTTGCAGGGCATCGTTGCAGCAGTGGCAAATGCTCAACGAGATAAGAATTCCCATCAATGGAGTAGCAGTATTTACAGTACTAGTGTTCTTCATAACTTTATATTTAAGTAGTATCTTCGCGCACAAAGTTAGTAAAATATGGCTGGTTAGAACCCAAAGAGCACAAATAACCACAACAAACAGAACATTTGCAATAAAAAATAACTACCTTGACCCATCACTAAATTTCACTAAATATGGCAAAAAGACCAGACCCTAAATATGTTGCTGAGAACTTGAAGTTCCTAGAACAACTAAAGAACGACCCTGATGTTATTGTTTTCGATTCGGGAGTTATATGTCGCATTATCGAGAATGGCTCGGGCACCGCCACTCCAAAGTTGAACAGCCTCGTGTCGGTGCACTACCGCGGAACACTGATAGATGGCAGCGAATTTGACTCAACCCTAGGCGATGGCTTCCCTGCTACCTTCCGCCTACGCGAGGTTATCGAGGGCTGGCAGATAGCCCTACAAAACATGCACGTGGGCGACACATGGAAGATATATATCCCTGCCAGCCTTGGCTATGGACCTCAGAGCATAGACGGCATACCGGGCGGCTCGACACTTATCTTCGAGGTCAGCCTGCTATCAATAAACTAGGTAATCCTTAATCTGAATTGTGGCGATATCTTTATTTATTAGATAAGACGATAGAAATTGTTATCTTTGCACCACAAAATTTTAGATATTAAATGGTTTCAGTAGAAGGAATAACAGTAGAGTTTGGAAGCACAACTCTCTTTAAAGATATATCGTTTGTAATCAACGACAAAGACCGCATCGCCCTAATGGGTAAGAACGGAGCAGGCAAGTCAACCATGCTCAAATCATC
>JAWXTS010000098.1:0-4935 GCA_044433305.1 Rikenellaceae bacterium
TTATATCCTCGACAAGATTCGTGGGCTGAGATAGAACTTCTTCCAGTATGCTAAAGTCGGGGATAGAGAGGCTTATGCGCTCGGCATAGCGTACAATCTCGAAATCCTCGGTTACTGTGGCTCTGATGTAGTCGCTTATATCTTGCAGGTAGAGCGTAGACAAGAACTTTGCACAGTCATTAACTCCCATGGTTCCAAACAAGACATCCAGTTCGCCTATTGTTTCAAAACGCTGACCCTGAGGCAGCATGTCGGCCGAACATATAAGCTCTGCTGCCGTATTGTCGCTACCATCTAGTAGGCGCATCACAGAGTCTATGGTCTGAATATAACGTTTGCGTAGGATATACATACGCTGTATATTATCATCGTCAACCTCGGGGCGAGAAGCAAAAATACTGCTTAGCGACTCTGCCGAGAATAGTCGACGTAGTACTTTGACAGATAGGTCTACCTGTTCAGCTTTGACATCGTTGCGGCGAAGATAGCCCGCAAGGTAGGCCGTAGCTGGGTAAGGGCAGTTGGGTTGTAGAAATGGTGGTGTTATAAGTAGAATATCTGTCATTGTTATTATTCTTTGGTTTGGATTTTTAGACCATCATAGGCCAGAAAAACATTATTTGGCAGGGTGGGGTTCACTTGTTCGTGCAGCCCCATCGTGTGTGATATGTGAGTTAGGTATGTTTGTCGTGGAGCTATCTTCTTTGACACCTCAAGAGCTTGGTCTAGGGTGAAGTGTGATAAGTGCTCCTCGCGGCGCAGGGCGTTGATAACAAGTATATCTATGCCCTTGAGCTTTTCTATCTCAGAGTCTTCGATATGGTTGAAATCGGTAATGTAGGCTAGCTGACCTAGCCTAAAGCCTAGCACATCTAGCTTATGGTGTTTGCCTTTTATTGGTACTACTTGCATGTCGTCCAAGGTGAAAGCTTCAGAACCGATATTATGTAGCTTGAAGCTCGGTACCCCAGGGTAGCGGTGCTCGCTAAAGGCATAATCAAAGTCTTTCAAGATAACTTTGTTAACGCGCTCTAGAGCATATATGTCCATGTCTCTCTCTAGCAGAAAGTTGTAGGAGCGCAAATCGTCCAATCCACACAAATGGTCCTTGTGTTCGTGGGTTATAAGCACATGGTCTATGTTCTCGACCTTTTCGCGCAACATTTGCTGGCGAAAGTCAGGGCCCACATCAATGATTATTACCTTGCCATTATACTCAACTAGAACCGACGAGCGCAGACGTATGTCCTTGCCATCCTCAGACGAGCACACCTCACAGTGGCAGCCTATCATGGGGACTCCCTGAGATGTTCCTGTGCCTAAGAAAGTAAGTTTTGTCATCTTTGTTCTAATTGTCTTTCTGAAAGCTATTTATTAGTACTGCTCACCCTCGTTAGGGAAGTCATTGCTCTTGACGTCTTCTATATATTCTTTGAAGGCGTTTGTCATAGTCGTATGCAAGTCGGCATAGCGACGCAAGAAGCGTGGCGAAAAGTCTTTGGTTATACCCAGCATGTCGTTCACTACAAGCACTTGGCCGTCTGTGTTGCCGCCAGCACCAATGCCGATAGTAGGAATCTTAAGCTCTGCGCTTACCTTGGTAGCTAGTGTTGCTGGAATCTTCTCCAGAACAAGAGCAAAGCAACCTGCCTCTTCTAGCATGTGAGCGTCTTTGATAAGCTTGTCGGCTTCGGCTTGTTCTTTGGCTCGCACAGAGTAGGTGCCGTATTTGTGTATAGACTGAGGTGTAAGGCCTAGGTGAGCCATAACAGGTATGCCAGCACTCAATATGCGCATTACAGATTCTAGAATCTCTTCTCCACCCTCCATTTTAACGGCGTCGGCCTCAGTTTCTTTCATGATACGTATGGCCGAAGCTAGAGCCTCCTTTGAGTTACCTTGGTAAGTTCCGAAAGGTAAGTCTACTACTACAAGCGCACGTTTAACAGCTCTACAAACCGAGTGTGCATGATATATCATGTTGTCTAGAGTGATGGGCAATGTAGTTTTATATCCTGCCATAACATTGGCTGCAGAGTTGCCAACCAATATTACATCTATGCCCGAGGCATCTAGTATGCGTGCTGTCGAAAAATCATAAGCGGTAAGCATGGCTATTTTTTCGCCTTTTTGCTTCATTTCGCTTAGACGGTATGTTGTTACTGAACGTGTTGTGCTTTCTACTGACATAACTTTTTTAGAGTGTGTTTATTTATAAAGAAACAAAGGTAAAGATTGTTATTTGATTAACCATACAATTTACAAATGTTTTTGTTTACTATAAGGGCTTTATCGTTATTTTGATAGCTGTTTAAAGAACTCCCAGAGTACTACGCCACCACAAACCGAAACGTTTATAGAGTGTTTGGTGCCCACTTGAGGGATTTCTATTGCTCCATGGCAGGCATCTACGGCTTGTTGTGATACCCCCTCTACCTCGTTGCCAAAAACTATGGCATAGCGTTTTTGTGTGTATAGTTCAAGTTTATTGAGCATGGTTGCACCCTCGACTTGTTCTATGCTTAGGGTTGTGTATCCCTCGCCTTTTAGCCTTTCTATCGCATCCACGGTCGATTCACAGTAGCTCCACTTAACGGTGCTTTCTGCTCCAAGAGCTGTTTTGTGTATATCGCGTGAAGGGGGGCAGGCGCAGATGCCACATAGGATAATCTCTTGTAGCCCAAAGGCATCGGCCGTGCGAAAAAACGAACCTATATTATTTCCGCTCCTAACGTTATCTAGGACAATAACAACGGGCAGCTTATCCATCGCTTCATATTGGCTCTGTGAGGCGCGCCCTAATTCGCTATTTAGAATTTTTCTCATATAAATTATTTGTGATGCGCAAAGATACATATAATTTATATCTTTGTAATTGAACTAGGCTTACTAAAGTTTAATATACTATGAAGAAATTTGCTGTTATCATACTTTTATGTTTGTTTCTTGCCGATACCTTTGCACAAGAACTAGAAGTTACGTGGGATGTTGAATACGAATGGTTGTTTGACAATCGTGAATACAAGAGCGATTATGCCATCCCCCAGACCATCTTTGGCTCACGATTGCAGCCTCAGCTGGGTCTTAGCTGGGACGATAATAATTCTCTGAATATTGGTGGCGAGGTATTTATAAGCATGGGTAAAGAGGGTTACTTTGATAACTTTCTGCCTCTTATGTACTATGATTATGATAATGACAAATATAACTTTGCGGCGGGTGTAATTCCGCGCAGCAAGATGTTGGGTAATTATCCAACGGCCTTTTTTAGTGACTCAACAAACTTTTATAGACCAATTATCGAGGGGTGTTTGTTCAATTATCAATCCGGTCGTGGATACTTCGAGTTTGGATGTTCGTGGGTGGGTCTGCTGAGCGAGGATAGAAGAGAGCAATTCCTGATTTTCTCGTCTGCCGAGATGTTGCGGGGACGCCTATTTGCAGGTTACTACTTCACCATGATGCACTATGCCATGCGAAAAGGAGAGCATGGAGTAGTGGATAATATGTTGGCTTTGCCTTATGTGGGCGTAAATATAGGGGGTATAGGTAATGTGATAGACGATTCTAACCTTAGCGTAGGTGCTATGGCTGCTTTTCAGAGGGATAGAGCCTATGATGATGCTAGATACCCACTGGGGCTATATGTAAATTTGAATCTTCAGAAGTGGCGTTTTGGTTTAGAGAATACCCTATATCTAGGCGAAAACCTTATGCCGTTCTACTATGGGCACGAAGATGATTACTATGGTGCTGATCTATATTATGGAGATCCTTACTATCAAACTAGCAGTGTTTATAACAGGCTTGAAGTCTTTTTTGAGGCTATAAGCACCAAGCGCGTTTCTATGAAAATAGCAACCGTACATCACTATGATGGTAGTGTTTTGGATTGGCAGCAGGTGTTGAAACTTACAGTTAATCTGGGAGGCAAGTTCTGATATGGAAACTCGGTTCGCAGTATATAGCTCGCCCATAGGCTACATCAGAGTAGAGCATATTGATAACAAACTGTCGTTGTTGCACGTTCTTGAGTCTCAGCCCATAGAACTTGGTACTTGCGATAAGTTTACTGATATGGTCTTTGCGCAGATAATGGAGTATATTAAGAGTGAGCGTAAGTGCTTTGATGTGGAACTTGATATATCAAGATGTAGTGAATTTCAGACCGCTGTTCTTAGAGAATTAATCAAGATTCCTTATGCCGCAACCATAAGCTATAAGCAGATTGCAGAGGCCATAGGCAACCCCAAGGCCTCGCGTGCTGTCGGCAGTGCCAATAATCACAATCCTATACATATAATCATACCCTGCCACAGAGTCGTTGGCTCGCGAGGTGAGCTAACGGGTTATGCGGCAGGATTAGAGCTTAAAGAGTTCCTGCTTAATCTAGAGAACGCAGTAGGGCGTTAATCCTATTCTATTTTCTTGAATACCTGAGCTGCCCGATTGACATTGTACATCTTCATATAATGACCATCGTCTTTAGGGAAGGTGAAATATTCTATGTCTGGACTTACCCTTTCTGCTCCGCCAAAAGTTTCGTCTTCGGTAGATAGTATGAGTTTATACTTGCCTGCCGTATGTGCTTTTATTTCATAGTCAGGAATACTATTATCGGGGCTCCAGTTGAATACAAACAACAAGTCGTCGCCAAAGCTGTAAGTGACAGTTTGGTTCTCTTGGTCTATACCCTCGTTATAAGCATAGTTGTAGTCTAGTATGTTTTCTGATTTGACAAGCTCTACCATCGCCTTGTCAAACTCGTTCAAGAAGCTATACCTCAAGAAATAGTTTGTCGATAGGCTCCATAGTCGTCGAGCATGGTTGTAGCTCCAGTCGTTGCCCTCGCGTGGAAAGTCTATCCATTCGGGGTGTCCAAACTCGTTGCCCATAAAGTTGAGGTAGCCATTGCCACCTAGGGTTATGGTAAAG
>JAWXTS010000099.1:0-4930 GCA_044433305.1 Rikenellaceae bacterium
TCTAGAATCGTGGAGGGTTTGTTCTTTGCTGGCGAGGTACTAGATATAGATGCCAACACGGGCGGTTATAATCTGCAAGTGGCATTCTCTACGGGTCGCCTAGCTGGTGCAAGTGTAAAAGCTCAGTAAACGAAAATGGGGTTACAGCAACATTTGGATAGGCTTTGCGCTCTGAAGTATCATCTTTCGTGGTTTAGGCGCAAGCGTTTTTGGCGAGGACATGGGGTGCACTCACCCTTTGTATATAATATGGTGCGAGAGGCATTTATGGGCAACAAGCTGATAGATGGCAACTCAGAACTTTTTGAACTACTAAAAAACAGCAACACAGGGGCAAAGCGTACAGCGCGTGAGATTCAGAACATCTACACCTACTGCAAGCACAGCGGACATACAATCTATGACTCTCAAGCAGACTTAAGCCAGTCTGAGATGGTGATACTAGGGAGAGGTTGCAGCGAAGTCCAAATACAGCAGGCAGTGGCAGCTCTCGAAGGCTCTGAGCACAAGGCCGCAGTGATAATATCGCCACACGGCAGTACCACAAGGCACAAAATATGTATGAGTATCTGTGAAAAACACCAAGGTGTGAGCATAGATAAGTTTAATATATTAATTTTGGTATTTGACAACCACTACCTTAAACAACACTACAAAATATAACTACCATGAAAGTATATACTAAAACTGGTGACAACGGCACCACCTCACTTATAGGCGGACGACGAGTGGTTAAAAGTTCTTCTCGCATCGAGGCATACGGCACCGTAGATGAACTTATGGCGCACACAGGCCACCTATTAGATTGTATCGAGGCATCAGCAAATCAGCTGGCTATGCCCTACTGCCAAACTCTGGCTCAGGTTCTAGACCACCTTATGGACTTGTCGTCTCACCTTGCAGCAGAAGGCGAAGTAATAAAAAAACTACCTGAGTTTAAGGAAGATAAGGTGCTTTTCTTAGAAAATTGTATAGACTCTATCAGCGAGCAGCTCAAGCCCATAGACAAGTTCACGCTGCCTTGTGGGCACCCTATCGTATCGTTGAGCCACATCTGCCGCACGGTATGCCGTCGCAGCGAAAGAGAAGCAATACGCGTTACCGAGCAGAATCATATCGACGAATTAATTATAGGTTACATAAACCGTTTGTCAGATTTTTTCTATGTGCTTGGTAGACATCTTGCTGTAATTTTTGAAGCAAAAGAATATTATTGGGTTGCAAATAAATAATATATTTTATACCTTCGCGTAAATTACTATAAAATAAACCAAAACTTAAAATACTATGTACTGGACACTAGAATTAGCATCTAAACTAGAAGACGCACCATGGCCTGCAACAAAGGACGAGCTTATCGATTATGCATCTCGTTCAGGTGCACCTCTAGAAGTTATAGAAAACCTTAGCGAGATTGAGGACGAAGGCGAGATATACGAAAGTATAGAAGATATATGGCCTGACTATCCTAGCAAGGACGACTTCTTCTTTAATGAAGAAGAATATTAGAAAAAAAGAGACTGATTAATCAATCAGTCTCTTTTTTCTGGGGCTATGGTTTGACTCACATACAGCAGCTCGCTAGTGTCATATCCCAAATCACGAGCAATAGACAACATCTTGTCCTTCTGTTCAAGAGTAATCTCTGGAGTGCGCGACAAGAACCACAAGTATCGCCTAGAGCCTCCCGAAACAACAGCCACACTATAATCACTATCTACATAAGCTACATTATAGCGTCCCGAGATAAGCGGAAAGAAATATACCTTCAGCTTGTTGGGCACGCTGGTTGGCTTGGCCACAGCCTCTGAGCTGCTCCACCTGTCCTTGGGCACGGAGAAACCGCTGTTCTCGACCTTGATTTTACCATCCGAACGCAACGAGTAATTGGCCGTAACACATATCATACCTCTCTCGAAGTGGTGGTCCATACGCGCAATCTCGTACCACTTACCCAGATACTTATGTATATCGAACTGGTCATTATCGGCAACGTCTATCCTCTGTCCATACGCAAAACTTGTTATCATAACACACAATATCAACAATATCTTATTCATACTCACTATAATTTAGTTCCACAAAAGATAATCTAAAACCATACCAAAGAGATTGCAGGCTGTTTCAATTTAGCAGAAAAATATTACCTTTGTAATAGGTTAAGATAAATTTGAAGTCCATGAAAGGCATAGTACTAGCAGGCGGTAGCGGCACAAGGCTCTACCCTATAACAAAAGGCATATCCAAACAGCTTATCCCCATATACGATAAGCCTATGGTGTATTACCCTATATCGGTACTTATGCTTGCCGGAATAAAGGACATACTTATAATATCTACTCCCTTCGATTTACCCTCTTTCAAGAGACTACTTGGAGACGGTAGCGAGCTAGGAGTAAACTTTGAATATGCTGAGCAACCATCGCCTGACGGGCTGGCTCAGGCCTTCACCATAGGAGCTGACTTTATCGGCGAGGACTCTGTATGCTTGATTCTTGGCGACAACATCTTCCATGGCGAAACACTATCTAAGCTGCTTAGGGAGGCCGTAGAGAATGTCGAGAAATATAACAAAGCAACCATCTTTGGCTACCATGTTTCTGACCCCGAGCGTTATGGAGTGGTCGAGCTTGATCAAGATAAGAACGCCATCAGCATAGAGGAGAAACCATTGAAACCAAAATCGAACTATGCGGTTGTGGGACTTTACTTCTACCCCAACAAGGTCGTTGATGTTGCACGCACGATAAAACCATCAGCACGTGGCGAGTACGAGATAACAACAGTGAACGAGCATTTCTTAAATGAAAAACAGATGAACGTCAAACTTATGGGGCGCGGCTTTGCATGGCTAGACACCGGCACCCACGACTCTATGAGCGAGGCATCAACATTTATCGAGGTTATAGAGAAACGCCAAGGACTAAAGGTGGCCTGTCTAGAGAGCATATCATACGAGCAGGGATGGATAGATGCCAAGCAAGTAGAAGCTATCGCTCAGCCTATGGCCAAGAACCAATATGGACAGTATCTACTTAATCTGATAAAGAAATAATGGGAAAGTTCTCTACTATATCAACCCCTATCGACGGGCTTTTAATCATAGAGCCTACCGTATTTGGCGATAGCCGCGGCTTCTTTATGGAAACCTACACAAAGCGCGACTTTCAACAAATAGGCATAGAGTCTGAATTTGTGCAGGACAACCACTCGTGTTCATCAAAGGGTGTGCTGCGAGGACTACACTTCCAGCGCAACAACCCACAGGGCAAGCTCATTCGCGTTGTCAGCGGCAGCGTCTATGACGTGGCGGTGGACCTGAGAACTGAGAGCAAGAGCTTTGGACAGTGGTTCTCAATAATTCTATCATCAGAAAATAAACGTCAATTCTATATACCCCCACGCTTTGCCCACGGCTTTCTGGTGCTCGAAGACAACACCGAGTTCGTGTATAAGTGCACCGAGTACTATGACCCACAGAGCGATGCAGGGCTGCTATGGAACGACAAAGATATAAACGTAGATTGGAAACTAGAAGAATTTGGACTCAGCGAAAACCAGATACTCCTATCCGACAAAGATATTAAACAACCCCTATTCAAAGATATAAAATGGCAAGAAACATTCTTATAACAGGTGGCGCAGGCTTCATAGGTTCTCACCTTGTGAGACTCATGGCAACAAAATACCCTCAATATAACATCATAAACCTTGATGTGCTGAGCTATGCAGGTAATCTGGAAAACCTTAAAGATGTGGAAGATATGCCTAACTACACCTTTGTTCAGGGCGATATATGTGACAATGGCCTTGTCGAGAAAATCTTTAGCGACTACAAGATAGACGGCGTGATTCACCTTGCAGCCGAGAGCCATGTCGACCGCTCGATAGTAGATCCTTTTGCCTTTGCTCGCACCAACGTTATGGGTACACTGACCCTGCTTGATGTAGCCAAGAAGTACTGGCAAGATGACTTCAGCGGCAAGCTCTTCTACCACATATCAACAGATGAAGTATATGGCTCACTGGGAGAAGAAGGCTTCTTTACCGAGGAAACAGCATACGACCCACACAGTCCCTACTCTGCATCTAAGGCCTCGTCAGACCATTTTGTGCGTGCCTTCCACGACACATACGGCCTGCCGACCATAATATCTAACTGTTCAAACAACTATGGGCCAAACCAGTTTCCAGAGAAACTGATACCTTTATTTATAAACAACATCTGCCTGAATAAGCCCCTACCCGTTTATGGCAAGGGTGAGAACATACGCGACTGGCTCTATGTCGTTGACCACGCACGCGCCATAGACACCATATTCCATAATGGTAAAATAGGCGACACCTACAATATTGGAGGCTTCAACGAATGGCGCAACATAGACCTTATAAAGGTTATGATAGAGACAGTAGATAGACTGCTAGGCAGAGAAGAAGGCGCAAGCCTGAAACTTATAAGCTACATCAAAGACCGCGCAGGTCATGATGCGCGCTATGCCATAGATTCTACAAAGCTCAAGAATGAGCTTGGCTGGCAGCCCTCATTGCAATTTGAACAAGGTATAGAAATAACCGTTAAGTGGTATCTAGAAAATAAGCAGTGGGTAGAGAACATCACAAGTGGTGAGTACCAGAATTACTACAGGGCCACATACGAAAACAGATAATTATCTGGCCTACCCCCCTTTCATCAAGCCGCCTCACAAAGCAATGAAATAAGTGGCCACCCGTAAAGCAAAACAAATACCCCTCACAAAGCAATGAAATAAGTGGCCAACACGCAGAGCAACAAAAAAATAAGCAGCAAAGTGTGTCGTCCTGAAAAAAGTTTACAGGTTTGATACAAAAATATATAAAGTTTATAAATCAGCAATAGGGTTGCAACCCTATTGCTGATTTTGCTTTTTTACGATATGTTGGTTTCTCTAGT
>JAWXTS010000100.1:0-4680 GCA_044433305.1 Rikenellaceae bacterium
ATAGGTATCACACGAGCCTCCATGTCTGACGAGTGCTCACATTGGTTCTCATAGTACTCTTGGTTTACCGAAGAACCTCCCTCAAGATAGTGGGCTAGTAGGCGGTGAACCATGGTGTCGGGATAACGACGAATTGGCGAGGTGAAGTGAGTATAGTGGTCGAAGGCAAGTCCATAGTGACCAATGTTGTTGGTGGTATATGTAGCTTTAGACATAGAGCGTATGGCAAGCGTTGAGATAAGGTTTTCCTCGGCCTTGCCATGTATATCTTTAAGTATCGAGTTCAGGCCTTGAGCCAATGCGCGACCCTCGGTTTGCTTAAGGTTGTAGCCAAAACGCGTGATAAATGAGCGGAACTCACTCAGCTTATCAGGGTTAGGCGCGTCGTGCACACGATAGATAAAGGTCTTCTCCTTGGCGTTACCTTTCTTGCGGCCTATGAACTCGGCTACGCTGCGGTTGGCCTGAAGCATAAACTCCTCTATAAGTTGGTGGGCCTCTTGGCTAATCTTGAAGTAGACGCCCTCGGGTTTGCCACTATCGTCGAGGATAAACTTAGGTTCGCTGCGCTCGAAACTGATAGAGCCATTCTTGAATCTATTGCGGCGTAGGATGCGAGCCAAGCGGTTAAGCTCTAGGATATCGTCCTTGAACTCGCCCTCTTTGGTTTCGATAATTTGCTGAGCCTGCTCATAGGTGAAGCGTTTGTTTGAGTGCATTACCGTGCGGCCAAACCACTCTTTAACTATTTTGGCATCGTCGGTCATCTCGAAGATAGCCGAGAAACTCAACTTGTCTTCGTTAGGGCGTAGTGAGCACAGCCCATTACACAACCTTTCGGGTAGCATAGGTATGGTGCGGTCAACAAGGTAGACGGATGTGGCACGCTCTTGTGCCTCGGTGTCTATAATGTCGTCCTGTTTGACATAGTGGCTAACGTCGGCAATGTGAACACCGACCTCGATAAGCCCGTTCTCCAAGCGTTGTATAGACAGCGCGTCGTCAAAGTCTTTGGCATCGGCTGGGTCTATGGTGTAGGTTGGCACAGAGCGCATATCGCGACGCTTGTTTATCTCTTGCTGGTCTATGACATCAGAGATTCTATCGGCGGCAGCCTCCACTTCTTTAGGGTAGCTATATGGTAAATCAAACTCTGCCAAGATGGCGTGCATCTCGGTGTCGTTGTCGCCACTATTGCCCAGAACGTCGACAATCTCGCCAAGTGGTGAATTCATGCCCTCGGCCCATTCGACAAGTCGAACAAGAACCTTCTGGCCATCTTTGGCATCTTTTAGCTCGCGCATAGAGATATAAACGTCTGGAATACGGCCATTGTCGATTATGACAAAGGCTGTGTTATTGCGTATTTCTAGTATGCCTACATATTTTTTGTTGGCACGAGCTGCAATGCCCACAATGATACCCTCGGGCTTAGAACCATTCTTGCTTTTCTTGGTGATGACCACATGTACGCTATCCTGAGGCAATGCTCGCATGGCATAGCGTTGTTGTACAAGAATGTCGCGGCTGCCATCTTCGAGCATAACGTAGATGGTGCCAGAAGAGGTTGTAGAAACCTTGCCAATCGGGGAGTTGACTATCTGACTTCTATTTATTTTGTAGTTGTTGTATGGGTTGCACGAGATTAAATCTAGTGCACAAAGTTTTTTTAGCGCGCGTGCTACATCACGCTGAGCCTCGCGGCCTCGCACACCTAGAGCATGGCATAGCTCAGGTTCTGAGAATGCTTCCTCTGGCAGAGAGCAGAACAGATCGAGCATCATATTGGTGCTGATGCTGCTACTGCTTTTCTTGCCTCGTTGTTGTTTTTTCTTCTTTGTCATGGCGTATAGTTTTAGGTGGCGTTAATATCTTAGAACTCCCAAGAGCTCATCTGCTTGTGTTGCTTATAGTTGGTAAGGTCGACCTGAACAGGGACGATGGAGGCATAACCATTGTTTAGTGCCCATTCGTCGGTGTCGGTGGCGTCCTTCTCGGTGTTGAAGAAGAAGCCCTTAAGCCAATAGTAATCCTCGTTGTGAGGGCTTGTTCGTTTGTCAAACTCCTCGCGCCAGTAACCCTTGTTCTGACGGCACATCTTAATGCCTTTGATTTGCTCTAGCGGTATGTTCGGAACATTGACGTTTAAGCAAAATGGCATCTCCAGTTCATCCTTGCGGCTCAGAACCTCTTTGATGACACGCTCGGCGATAACCTTAGAGGCTTCGAAATCGGCATCTGGGTCATGGTTGAGTAGCGACAGCCCTATGGATGGTATGTTGTAGAAGCTGGCTTCGATAGCTGCGCCCATGGTGCCAGAGTAGAGCACGTTGATGGCTGAGTTTGAGCCATGGTTGATGCCTGAGAGTATCAAATCGGGCATCTGGCCATTGAGCATTATATAGTCGAACGCTAGCTTAACACAATCAACAGGCGTGCCTGTGAATGAATATATTTCTACATCGGGGGTGTCTAGTCTTTTTTTCAAAAATAGTGGTCGCGACATGGTTATGGCATGAGACATGCCCGACTGTGCTACACTAGGGGCTACAACCAAAACGCGGCCAAACTTGCGAGCAACTTCTATTGTTGCGGCTATGCCTTTTGAGTCGAAGCCATCGTCATTGGTGACGAAGATAAGTGGTCTTTGCATTTTATAAATTTTACTTACCTACAAAGATATAAAAATTTAACGAACCTTTTAATTTATGTCAAGATTTAATATAGCCGTAATAGTGATACTTATATCATTGTGGTGGAGATGATTTGGGCGGTCTGATTTCAGATTCTAGATTTTTATCTATACTTTTGTTTTTAGGGTCGTAAGATTGTTGAGACTCGATAAAGAATATGGACGTATGAAACTAAAAAAAATACTTATAGTATCTAACTTCTTTGCTCCAGAGAACACGCCGAGAGCTTTCAGGGTAACATCCTTGGTAGATAGGTTGGCTGGGCGAGGTGTGGAGGTGACTCTGGTGCTGCCCAATAAAGAAGTGTATCATTCTAGCGGCTACTCGAACAAGAATGTTAATATCGTATATGCTAAGGGTCCCGTGGAGAAGGTCGAGGTGACCCTTGTGCGCAAGACATCGGGAGGTTTTCTGCCCAACTGGCTGCGTGAGGCAATACTGTTTTTTGTTTCGCACGAGTATTTTATAAAATATAACAAGGGGATTGAGCGTGCATTGGCCGATTTGGATGATAGCTACGACCTTGTGCTGTCGGTGTCATATCCTGTGGCTATACATCGTGCTGTGGCAAAGATGGTACGCAAGAATAAGAACCTGAAGTATAAGGTGCTGGCAGCAGAATTTAGTGACCCTCCATTTAGAAATGAGTACTGGCGCGCGATATTCTTCTTCTATAAGAACGTTATGCGTAGCTGGGGTCGATTGTTCGATTATTTTGTGATTCCTGTGGAGGTGGCCCTTAGTGGATATGCGCCATATAAGAGTGCCGAGCAGATAAAAATCATACCGCAGGGCTTTGATCTTAACGACTTTGAGCATAGAGAATATAAGAAGAACCCTGTGCCTACATTTGCATATGCAGGGCGTTTCTATGAGAAGATTCGTGACCCCGAATTCCTTTTTGAGTATCTGTGTTCGATAAAAGAGGATTTTCGTTTTGAGCTATATGTGAATGTTGCTGATGCTCGATTTGATGCTATGATGGATAAATACTCTAGGCTTAGTGGTGGTCGTATCGTGAGGTGCCTGCCCTTGCCACGAAAGAAGCTTATATCGCATCTTTCGACTGTGGACTTTCTGGTGAATATAGAATATGAGTTGAATGACGTGTCGCCAATGAAGCTTATAGACTATGGAATGGCTGCAAGGCCTGTGGTCTCTATTGTGCAGAGCGACTTCGACACACAGAAGCTCGATGCCTTTATCTCTGGAGATTACTCTAAGGCTAAAACCATAGACATGTCGCCATATAATATAGATAGGGTGGTGGAACAGTTTGACTCACTATTATAAAATAAGGGCTACTAACAAAGCGATTTTCGACACTCTCCTCACTTTTCAAATCCTCACGTACGTTTAAGTACGCTGGAGATTTAAAAAGTTTTGCGAAGCCCCAAAACTCATCTTTGTTAGTAGCCCTTTATGTTTGTTGGCTTACTCCACAATATGATTCCAGCTGTGAACATCCTCCAGCTCGCCATACTGTATGCCGCGTAGGCCATTGTATAGTTTCAGTAAGGTGTCGCTTGCAACACCCTCTTGGCCAAAGGTGTAGGTCTTTTCGTTTGATGGGTCGAACACGCTGTAAATAGGAGATACAACGGCAGCGGTGCCGCAAGAACCTATTTCCTCAAAGCTCTCAAGCTCTGATAGCTCGATGTTTCGGGACTCAACGCTAAGTCCCATGTCCTTAGCTATTTGCTGAAGGCTCATGTTGGTTATAGAAGGCAATATCGAGTGAGAGGTAGGAGTTATGTATTTGCCGTCTTTGATGCCAAAGAAGTTGGCCGCACCACACTCGTCTATATATTTCTTCTCTCTGGCATCAAGATAAAGCACGCTAGGGTAGCCTAGTTCGTGAGCTTTGCAGCCTGAGATAAGACTCGCTGCATAGTTGCCACCAGCCTTGATATGTCCTGTGCCTAGTGGGGCAGCGCGGTCATGGTCGCGGTCGATGATAACTTTGATTGGAGTGACTCCGCCCTTG
>JAWXTS010000101.1:0-4362 GCA_044433305.1 Rikenellaceae bacterium
GCTTAAATCTTGAGTTGTAATATTATCTTGTATTAATCCCCTCGTGCTCCATACCTTTCACAGTAGGTGCCCTGATAGCAAAATATAAGGTAATAGAAAGACTAAAGGAATCGACAAAAACATATAGGACTATATGTTTAATAACACTGCTAGCAGTGTTATTTCTGAAAACAATATTCAGAGGTTCATTCTTTAATGACTACTCTGCCGTACCGTTCATTCTTCTGTTTGCAGCAATAAACAGAGGCAAAGTTCTGGATGCTGTACTAGCGTTCTTTGGCAAACACTCGACAAACATGTGGCTTATACACTCCTTCTTCTGCTACTACTTATTTCATGATTTCATATACGGATTCAGATTCCCTATTGTGATATTCGTAGTAACGACACTATTGTCTTTAGCATGCTCTTATGTGGTTATGTTCATACTTAGGCTTATCTACTCGATAAAGCCAAGGGTCTCGACAACAACGGCAACACAAAGCAACATAACAGAACAAGCACCACGTCAAAACAGCACCATTCAGCCAGCATAATAAAGCCAATCACAAGCAACCATACAGCACATGGTAGCACAGTGCAAGTTCAATAATCAGCTTCTTTTCAGGGTATAACTTGTGTCTTTGATAGTGGTCTTCTATTTCCACAACCAACACCCTGCGCAAAAACCTCACATACATACAAGCACAAAAGCTCCAACATACAAGCACAAAAAAGCGAACAACCCCTAAAGGCTGTTCGCTCTATTTTTATATCGCCACGCGAAGGGTGGCCACTGTCACATCTAACTATTTAGGTAGGTAGCTGCTCCAGTTCTCTGTTTGCTCAACGCCATAACCTGAGTTAATCTCAGAAGATGGTATTGGGCAGCTGAATTTGCTAATATCGAAGTTTGTGTACTTGCCATCAGTTACAGTCACTAGGTTACCCCAACGACGTAGGTCGTATACACGGTGGCCCTCGTAGAATAGCTCGCGAGCACGCTCGTCTTGGATAAAGCTATCTAGATCCTCAACTGTGCTTGGAAGGTCTGAAGTAGAAGCAATGTCAGTATCGCGAGAAGCAACTACAAGTAGAGCCTCTTGAGCCGCAGCAACGTCAGCAGAAGATTTCTTGATGTTAGCCTCAGCTTTGATAAGGTAAAGCTCTGGCATAGCAAAGACTCTCACGTTAGCAACCGCTGGGTTACCTGAAGCACCTGCATATTTACCTGCATACTCAGAGTAAGCAGCTGCACGCATATCGCTAGCAGAAAGCATGTCAGTCAAAGTGCTGTTGTAGCTAAGACCGTAGTCACCGTAAGCAGTACCCAAAGAGTAAGCTGAAAGGTTGTCCTCAACAGATTTAACGATGTAAGTGATGTTCTCGCAGTTGTCAGCAACACTAGCGTAAGCTGAAATCATAGCTGAAGCAGAAGCAAACAAGCTACCATCTTTGCCTAGATCTGATGAAGCTGCAGCTAGCGCGTTGTCAGCAGCTGTGATAGCAGTCTCATAGTCACAAGCCATAAGAGCTACACGAGCCTTAAGAGCGTAAGTTGATGCACGGTTCATAACTGTACCTGAGTACACTGCGCTTTGGTTGAAAAGAGCGATAGCATCGTCTATATCAGAGTTGATAGCAGTGTAAGTCTGTGCGATAGTCGAACGAGTCACTGTTGAACCAAGCTCTACTGGAGAGTCAACAACAACGATACCTGGCTGTGAGCCATTGTCTGTGATTGTTGCACCCTCAACTTTGTAAGCAACAGCAAAGATGTTTACTAGCTGATAGTGAGCATAAGCTCTTAGAGCATAAGCCTGAGCAACTGTTGGGATAAGATCTTCGTAATCTGTATCTTCGAAGTTGTCGTGAGCCTCGATAATCTTAGAACACATATCGATGATTCTGTAACCAGTAGACCAGATAGACTCTAGATAACCATCAGTAGCAAGGATAGTGTAGTTAAAGTGAGACAAATAGTGAGTTGTAGCTGAGCTGTGAGAGCCCAAATCTGAAGCTATATCACCAATAATAGTTGTATATGCACCAGCGAACTCATCGTCTGCCAAACGGTTGTAAGCACCATTAAGAGCCACCTCGATGTTTGAAACTGACGAATAAGCATCCTCAGAGTCAACACCACCCGTATATTCGGTATCTAGGAAACCATTACCACAAGAGCTTAGCATAACTACCGCTAGCAACATTGAGGCGATTTTATATGATATTTTTTTCATACTTAAATTCTGTTTTTATTTCGATTATTGATTAGAAACCAAGTTGAACACCAAACATGTAAGTTGTAGCTGTTGGGTAAACCCAAGACTGGATACCTGTTGAACCGCACTCTGGGTCAAAACCGATATAGTCGCTAGCTGTTACAGTGAACAAGTTGTCTGCTGTTGCAAAGATACGTACGTTATCAAGTTTAAGTCTGCTAGATACTGAACGTGGAAGAGTGTAACCAATGCTTAGGTTGCTCAAACGTAGGTAAGAAGCATCCATCAAGAAACGAGAAGATGTTGCATTTGCGTTTGAATCGTCACCAGCAACGAAGATAGGCACATCAGTGTCTGTGTTCTCTGGAGTCCAAGAGTTCTCGTAAACGTAGTTTGTTACAGGGCCAAAGTAGTAGTGACCTACCTGCATGTCATAGCTAAAGCCTGAGTTGTAAACTTTACCACCTACTTTATAGTTGAACTGGAATGAAGCATCGAAGTTGCGGAATTTGAAGCTTGAACCAAAACCACCATAGAATTTAGGGTCTGCTGTACCAACGATTCTTTGACCAGCCTCTGTATAATCAGTTGTAGTCTCTGTACCCTCAGTACCTTTGTACCACATTGCAGCACCAGTCTCTGAATCTACACCAGCATACTCTGCCATGTAGAATGTGTTGTAAGCCTCACCCACTTTGCGGATAGTAACTGTACCCTCGATAGGAGAATCAGTATCTAGCTTAAGAATCTCATTGTGGTTCTTAGTGATGTTGAAGTTGAAATCCCAAGAGAAGTTAGGTGTGTTGATAATATTTGCGTTAACAAGAACCTCAATACCTCTGTTCAACATCTCACCAACGTTATCCATATAGTATGATGTACCCACAGTGTGAGAAACTGGCATCTCGAAGATCATATCTTTTGTACGCTCGTCATAGTAGTCAACCTCAACGTTAAGTCTGTTGAACAAACGGAAGTCAAGACCAACGTTGAATTTGGCACGTGACTCCCAAGTCAAATCATCGTTAGCAATCTGAGACATAAGAGCACCTGGTTTTGAATCGTAAGTATAGCCAGAAGTATAAAGACCTCTTGAAGCATACCAACCAATATCAGAGTTACCTACTGTACCGTAGCTAGCACGAAGAGCAAGGTTGTTTACAACGTGTTGGATAGGAGCGAAGAAAGCCTCTTGAGAAACTCTCCATTTACCACCAATAGAGTAGAAAGTACCCCAAAGGTTGTTCATACCGAATCCTGAATAACCATCATAACGAAGGCTACCAGATAGGTAATATTTATCATCATAGTCGTAGTTTGCATTCAAGAAGTATGAAGCAAGGTGAGACTGTGAAGTATAGCTACCAGCAGAAGATGGAGTTGAAGCACCGCCGATCTCTGTGTTCTGCAAGTAAGTATAGTTTGATGCACTAAAGAAAGATGACTCTGAGTGTATACGTTGAGCCTCTTGACCAACCATAGCACTAATGTTGTGTTTGTCAATCTTAGTGTTGTAGTTGATAGTGTTAGTAATCATAAGGTTAAGGTTGGTATAGTCATATTGTTGACCTAGACCATTGTAATCTGTACCTTGTGGGTTATATACTGACCTGTAATCAAACTCTCTTAGGTTGTAGATATCTAGACCCAAGTTACTCTTAGCAGAGAAACCTTTACCAAAATCAACAGTTACATAAGGGTTGATGTTTGCAGTAATCTGGCGTTTGTAGTTCTCATCCTCTTCTGCAACCATAACAGCGTTATAGTAAGCATCCTCGTTCCAGCTACCATCCTCGTTATAAACTGCCTCGATAGGACGCAAGTCATAAGCGGCAACGATAGGGTTAACATACTGGCTCTGAGTTGGAACACTAAGTGTCATAGAGTGAGCAACAGCTGAGCTTAGACCAAAGTCAACAACTTTACCATCATAGTCAACGTTGCTACGTAGAGAGTAACGCTCTAGCTCGGTAGCGATAACAATACCCTCGTTGCGGAAGTAACCACCACTAACGTAGTATTTTATTTTGTCTGTACCACCACTAACATTGATATTGTACTCGTCTACCTGACCTGTACGCAAAATCTCGTCCAACCAGTCAGTGTCAGTAGTATCGCCTTCTTCCCAGCCATACCAAGCACCAAGATAAAGGTTTAGCCA
>JAWXTS010000102.1:0-4317 GCA_044433305.1 Rikenellaceae bacterium
TTTTATTTTCTTTTATAGCAGGTGTGAGTAAAAACAATTAGGGCTTTGGGTTAATATAACACCCAAAGCCCTATCTGTTTTATTTTGTTTCTACAACTTTCAGCAAGTCGCCCGTGTCGTTTGCAACAGCGCGCTTCCATTTCTCGTTGTATCCCGGTGTGTCAGGAAATTCGGGAATTCTCTCATCATAGCCATTGTCTTTGAATTTGCCATTCTCCTCAAGTTTGACATTGCCATCCATATATTTTATTAGCAAGTACTCGTCAAGCTCTTTCCATCTGTCGAATAGCTCTTGGGCATTGTTGGCCGAGTAGTTAGTCAAGAACTCTACTGCAGCATCTTTGTCGCTTTCAAGCAGAACCAATGCCGCAGCATCTATGGCAGGAGTCATCTTGTCGTTCTTTGCGTTAACTTCGTCAATAACCTTTAGTATGTCGCTACTCATCATATCATAGCGTATGTAAGCAAAGTTGGTTACACGGCTAAACAACCAGAAAGAAGATGTAGCAGAATACTCTAACAGACTGCCGTTATTATCGTCTAAACACCAAGGTATGCGCGTTGCGCTAGCGTACATAGGCGTTAGGCATGATGTGCCAGCGTCGTCAACACCAAACCATAGTATGCCTCCAACGGGAGAAGGGACCCAGCTACGAGACTGAGCCACAAACCAGAATCCTGTTTGCTGAGTTGCTATTGCACGCTCATTAAGGTATGTCACTCCGTCAACCTCAAACTCCATAGGTCTCCAGCGGTAAGGTAGTCCGTGTCCACCAGCACCAATATCATTACGCATATCCATAGGAGTGTCTTCGTAGTGGTCGCGCATGCAGCTCTCTACATCTCTAAGGGTAAGAGGTTTTGTAGGCTTAACGAATAGTGGCAGCACAGGTGTTTTGCTATATCCCATGGCATAGTCCACGTATTTGTCCATGCCGTCTGTTATGCGGTTGAAGAAGCTCCATACGCGAGCATCACAGTATCTTAGTGCTCCAAAATCGATAGGCGCATAAGTATCACAGAAGCTAAAGTCTTTATCCTTGCCGTTGAAGTAGCCCATCTCGCGAGCAAAAGAAATAACATCCTTAGAGTAAAGGCAGTTCTCTGGGTCGTCTAGCGGAAACTGAGTGATACGTGCTTGGTTGGCGTGTGCACCAACATACCCCTCAGGTACGCGTCGAGCTACCCATACAGCACCTTTATTCACGTTTTTGCCATCGACAACCTTCAAGCCTTTGCCTATAAGCTCTAAGTGCCAAACTTCATTTGGGTCTGAGATAGACATCGATTCACCAGAAGAATAGTAGCCATATTTAGTCATCAACTCATCCATTATGGCAATGGCCTCACGAGCTGTTTTTGCTCTTTGTAGGGTGATGTATATAAGCGAACCATAGTCGATTAGGGCTGTTGAGTCGCTAAGCTCGCTGCGCCCTCCGTATGTTGTTTCGGCAATAGCTAGCTGGTGCTCGTTCATGTTGCCCACAACGTTATAGACCTGTTGTGCTTGTTCTATCTGTCCAAGGTATTTACCTGTGTCCCACTCATAGACGTTCATCATAGTGCCAGAGGGGAAAGTCCCTGCGCCACGGTGGTAGAGGCTGCCAAAGAGTTGGTGTGAGTCGGCAGCATAGGTAATCATGGTTGAGCCGTCGATGCTTGCGCCTCTGCTAACAAGGAAGTTAGTACACCCTTGGGTGTGCTGCATGAAACTTAATGCCAGCACAGAGAATGAAAAAATAACTTTTTTAAACATACATGTATTGTTTTTTTGATTAATTTTGTGGGGATAATAGACCACAAAATTAGTAAATATTTCCTAATGGCCATAGCTGACAACATAAATAAGATTAGAGCGACACTGCCTTCGGGCATTAGTCTTGTTACTGTAACTAAAACCTACCCTGTTGATACGATAATTGAAGCCTATGATGCGGGCGAGCGTATTTTTGGCGAGAGCCGCCCTCAGGAGATGGTGGCCAAGCAGGCTGTTATGCCCAGCGATATTATGTGGCATCAGATAGGTTCTCTGCAAACCAATAAGGTCAAGTATATTGCTCCGTTTGTATCTCTGATTCACTCGGTTGATTCTGATAGACTACTTGAAGTAATCAACAAGGAGGCCTTGAAGAATGACCGCATCATAGATGTTCTGTTCGAGGTTTATATTGCCGAGGAGAGCACCAAGCATGGCTGGGGCGAGACAGAGCTTAAGGCTTATCTAGAAAGTGGTGCGTTGTCAAATCTAAAGAACATCCGTGTGCGTGGGCTTATGGGTATGGCAACTTATACGGATGATGCTAGTCAGGTGAAAAGAGAATTTACTCACCTAAAAACCATGTTCGACTCCCTGCGAAAAGATTATTTCGATGGCAGCTTCGACACCCTATCTATGGGCATGAGTGGCGACTACCTTCTTGCAATAGAATGTGGTGCGACAATGGTGCGCGTAGGTAGTTCTATCTTTGGAGCACGGTATTAGTATTTGGCACGAGTAGTGCATAGTTTACACAAAAATGTAAGCTATGAATATACTTAAAACATCTTATGCAGGCCTTGAACTATCGTCGCCTATTATAGCTGCTTCATCGCCACTATCTTCTACTATTGGAGGCATCATCAACCTAGAGCAATCGGGCGTGGGTGCCATAGTCTTAAAGTCTCTTTTCGAGGAGCAGATACACCGCGAGGTAGCACATCTTGAGGGCTACAAGGATTATCCCGAGACAACAGACTATCTTAACAGTTATCTTGGCTCTCACCGCCTCGATAACTATCTTCAACTTATACACCAAGCCAAGCAGGAGTGTGATATTCCCATTATTGCAAGCATAAATTGTATTAGTGGTGGCGACTGGGACGAGTTTGCCAGAAAGGTAGAGCAAGTTGGAGCCGACGCACTAGAACTTAATATATTCATCAATAACACCGACAAACAAACCAGTCCAGAGATTATAGAACGCAGCTATTTGGATGTGGTATGGAGGGTGTGCGCGCAGGTCGAAATCCCTGTGGTGGTTAAGCTTGCCCGTCAGTTCACAAACCTCACTTATATGATTAACAACATAGAACACTGTGGTGCTAAGGGAGTTGTGTTGTTTAATCGTCTTAGTCGTGCAGATATTGATATTTGGAATCTTGAGACCAAGGAGGCTGACCTCTGGAGCAATTCTAGCGAGCTGGTTGGTTCTTTGAGACCCATAGCTATGGCTTCGGCTGCTGTGCCTCGCATAGATATTGCAGCTTCGGGTGGCGTCCATAGTGGCGGCGACACCATAAAGGCTATCTTGGCTGGAGCGAGTGCAGTTCAGGTCTGTTCGGCAATATACCAGCATGGGCTTGGCCATGTAGAACAAATCAACTGTGACGTATATAATTGGTTGACAGAGACCGGTGTTGGCTCGATAGAAGATATTGTGGGTATGCTCAACTATGACAATATAAAGAACCCGCACGATTATGAGCGGGTTCAGTTTATTAAATATTTTGCGCAAGAGCAGGATCTACATGAGTATGCTCCAATGGAACTATTTGATTCTTAGTCGACGTCCAAGTTTTAGTGTTGTTGTGCGCGATATGTTGTTCAGCTTACATATCTGATCTATGGATACACCATACTTAATGGCTAGCTTACCCAGCATGTCGCCACTCTTAATAACATGATATACAGCGCGTTGTTCGGCCAGTGTCTTGTTCTTCTCCTTGTCTATCTCAGAAAGTATATCCTCAGATATAGAGTCGTTGCCATCGACGCTTGGCATCTTGAATGTGTCGTCTTCATCCAAGAGCTCGGATGCACGCGACTGGCTATTCAAGAATGATTTCTCAAGCGAGAAAGTCGTGTAGCGTAGCTCGCCCGTCTCAAAATCTATAAGGTATTCAGGGTCAAAGGTCAAATCGCAGTACCTCATCTCATAATGTAGGTGGGGGCCTGTCGAGCGACCCGTGTTACCACCATAGCCTATAACCTGCCCTGCTTTGACATAGTCGCCTGCCTTGACATTAAGTCTACACATGTGTCCATGCCATGTTTCTAGGCCATTGCCATGGCGGAGAATAATGAAAAATCCGTAGCCACTAGTGGTGTAGGTTGCCATGCGTACCCTGCCATCAAAAGTTGCATATATGGGTGTACCAACCTTTAGAGGTACGTCCACGCCTTTGTGCATGCGGCCACTGCGCCAGCTGTATTTAGAGTATACTTTACCTACTACGGGTGCGTGGTATTCACCTAAATCTTTTATTAAGTTGAGTTCTATAATCTCTGGTAAATCAGCTACTTTGATTTCTTTGTATGTAAGTACATTCATGTTTTAT
>JAWXTS010000103.1:0-4267 GCA_044433305.1 Rikenellaceae bacterium
ACATCGAGGGGCATAAGTTCCTATAAAGCGTTATCTTTGCATAAAACAACAATATTATGCAAATCAGATTAAGTAGAATTTTACGTGAGGCAATTCAAGAGTCAGAGCTTGTAAAGACCCAGTTTATGGGCCGTTCTTATATGCTTGACCATGCCATGGTTCATATATTAAAAGCAAATAATTCTCATGTGTCGACCATCCTTTCGCGACTGCTGCAAGATTGGGAGCTGCTTCAGGCGCGCATGAAAATCGAGCGAGAGCTTAGCCTTGACACGGCGAATCATTTCGACATATCAAATGTTGTGATAGAGAAGTTGCGTACTGAGCTTTACGGCAAAACAACGGTGGTCAATTCGGCACACCTGCTGCGAGCTATGCTTGGGCATCTGTCTTTTGCCACAACGCGTGTGCTCAGTCAATATGGTGTTGATATTAGCTCGATAGATAAGTGGATAGGCGATTTGCCACAAGATGAGAACTACTATGACGAGATGCACTTTCTACTTCAGGGCTATGATAATATGCCGCAGAGTAGGGCATTGCAGCGTAGTTTTAGTGCCCCTATGCGAACTCGCCCCAAGATGTCGGAGTCTCCACCACAAAAGTCTAAGACCCCAACTCTGGATAAATTTTGTATGGATTTGACGGCTATGGCTTGCGATGGTAAGATAGACCCTGTCATAGGTCGCAATAGTGAGATTGAGAGACTGGTTCAGATTCTTGGGCGCAAGAAGAAGAACAACCCTGTGCTTATCGGTGAGGCTGGGGTAGGCAAGTCGGCAATGGTCGAGGGCTTGGCCATGCGTATCGTTGAGGGATTGGTGCCTAAGGTGCTGCTAGGTAAGCGTATATACTCTTTGGATTTGACCTCTATGGTTGCAGGAACCAAGTTCCGTGGCGACTTCGAGCAGCGCGTAAAAACCATAATCGACGAGGTTAAAGACAACAAGAATATAATCTTGTTTATTGACGAGCTGCACACGATAGTTGGCGCGGGTAGCTCTCAGGGCTCTATGGATACGGCAAATATTCTGAAACCCTCGTTGGCACGTGGCGAACTTCAGTGCATAGGAGCTACCACTTTTGATGAGTATAGACAGGCCATAGAGAGCGATGCGGCTCTCGAAAGACGCTTCCAGAAGGTTGTTGTAGAACCTACAACCACTGCACAGACTCTAGAAATTCTTAGACGTCTGGCCGTAAATTACCAGCTCTATCATAATGTGGTGTACTCTGACAAGGCTCTTGAGGCTTGCGTCTATTACTCCGATCGCTACCTTTCTGATAGGGTGCTGCCCGACAAGGCTATTGATCTTATGGATGAGGCAGGCTCACGCGTGAGTATGATGAGTGATATTACAACAATAGAGCCTGAGCATATTGCCGATGTCGTGTCGCTCTCTACGGGCATACCGCTAAGCAAGCTTTCTAAGAGCGAACACAAGCGTCTGCGCGAGATTGAGATGTCCTTGCAGCAAGTTGTCCTTGGGCAGCAGAGTGCTGTTGCCAAGGTGTCGCGAGCTATTCAGCGCAGCAGAACGGGGCTTACAGACCCTAATCGCCCCATAGGGGTATTTATGTTCGTGGGTCCTACGGGCGTAGGTAAGACTCTGTTGGCCAAAGAGTTGTCTAATATTTTGTATGATAGTTCAGAGTCGATGGTGCGTATAGATATGAGCGAATACTCAGAGAAGCACAATGTTAGCCGTCTTATAGGCTCGCCTCCGGGGTATGTTGGCTATGGAGAGGGCGGGCAGCTCACCGAGCGTGTGCGTCGCCAACCTTATTCTATTGTGCTACTCGACGAGATAGAGAAGGCGCATCCCGACATCTGTAATATCATGCTTCAGGTGTTTGATGATGGTCATCTGACCGATGGGCTAGGGCGTAAGGTCGACTTTCGCAATACGGTTATCATCATGACTTCTAATGTTGGCTCTAGCGATGTGGCCGCTAAGCGTACACCCCTAGGCTTTAGTGCGCAGGACGATAACTCTAGAGTTCAGATGTCTCGTGATAGCGTATTCAGAAAGGCTCTAGAAAAGAACTTCGCCCCAGAATTTATCAATCGCATAGATGATATTGTGGTGTTCAATACGCTTACAGACAGCAAGTTCGGTGAGATTATAGAGCTAGAGTTGGCAAAGCTTGCCAAGAGGATTTGTGGTTTGGGCTATGGTATTAGCATCAGCGATCATGCTAAGCGACAACTTGTTGAGAAAGGGTATAGCACTCAGTATGGAGCACGCTCGCTGAAGCGTACAATACTAGAGCATCTTGAGGAACCTCTTGCCGAGCTTATCATAGATGGTAAGTTGCAAGTAGGTGATACTGTGAATGTTGAGTGTATAGATAGTCGTATAGAGCTAGAAGTGGCCTAGGTAGTTGCTAGTACAAGTAATGGCCTACTCGTAGTGTGGACCAAGCTTTTCTATTGGTATGGTTATGGTTTCTCCCTCACGAGCTAGGTTCGTGTTCTCAAAAACCTCTTGTGCCTCTTTCAGGTAGTCGCTCAAATCGCCTCTATATCTAGATGATAGGTGGCCTATGATAAGTCTCTTTGCACCAGCTGTTTGTGCAGCCTTTGCGGCCTGAGCAGTTGTTGTATGTCCCGTTTGCTTGGCACGAGCCTTGTCAACGTTCATATATGTGGCTTCGTGATAGAGCACATCAACGCCCTTGACAATCTCTACGGCTTTGGCCGAATATTCGGTGTCGCTAAGATAGGCATAGCTACGACCATTGTAAGGTGTGTATGTCAGCTCGCTGTTAGGGATTACACTGCCATCGTCAAGAGTTATGTCCTCGCCATTTTTTGCCTTTACAATCTGAGCCAGAGAAAGTTTGTATCTCTCTATCATGTGCTTAAGGATATTCTTGCTAGGTGTTTTCTCTTTTATAAGATAGCCTGCGCAAGGAACACGGTGACGAAGTGGAACAGTCCATACTTCCATAACCTTGTTCTCAAATATCTTGTTGTGCTCGCGAGTTTTAACCTCCTCCCAAATTACTTTGAAGGGTAGGTTATTATCGAAGTACTTGATATGATTTTCAAGTATCTCGTCAAAAGGACGTGGAGCATAGATAGTTAGTGGTGTGCGACGTCCAAGCAGCCCTAGGGTAGAGATAAGCCCCCAGATGCCGTAAACATGGTCGCCATGAAGGTGGGTGATAAATACTGCGTTGACCTGCATAGGGCTTATGCCAGCACGCACAAGCTGCTGCTGGGTTCCCTCACCACAGTCTAATAAAAAAATCTGCTCATGCACATTTAGTGCATGAGCAGATGGATTTTTATTGACCGTAGGCAATGCCGAACTTGTTCCAAGTATGGTAATGCTGAAAGTCATAACTAGGATTTATTAACCCTTGTGTGTTGTTCTAATTACTCCTTAGAGCTGCTGTTCTCAGCCGCGCTCTCCATTTGAGATTTAAGTTCAGCTAGAGATGAAAGATCACCTAGAGTTGTTTTCTCAACTGAAGCGTTCATACGTTGAACGGCTGATTTAGTTTGCTCGTTAGATTTGCGGCGTGCAGTGCGCTCTGCTTGGTTCTCAGCACGTTTAACCTCCTCGAAGATACGTGTATGAGATAGAGAGATACGTTTTGTAGCCTTAGAGAACTCAAGAACTTTGAAGTCGATAACCTCACCTACTTTAGCAGTTGTGCCATCTTCTTTAACGATTTGTTTTGTTCCTGCGAAGCCCTCTACGTTCTCCTCCAAAGATACTAGAGCACCTTTCTCGTTGATTTCAAGGATAGTACCTGGGTGTACAGAGTCAACAGTGAATTTAGCCTCGAAAGCATTCCAAGGGTTGTCCTCAAGTTGTTTGTGACCTAGGCTCAAACGACGGTTGTCTTTGTCGATTTCAAGAACGATAACGTTGATGTCAGCACCAATCTGAGTGAACTCAGCTGGGTGTTTGATTTTCTTAGTCCAGCTCAAGTCAGAGATGTGGATCAAGCCATCGATACCCTCTTCGATTTCAACGAATACACCGAAGTTAGTGAAGTTACGAACTTTCGCTGTGTGTTGAGAAGAAACTGGGTATTTAGTCTCGATACCTTCCCATGGATCTGGAGTAAGTTGTTTGATGCCAAGAGACATTTTTCTCTCCTCGCGGTCAAGTGTAAGAACTACTGCCTCAACAGTGTCACCAACTTTCATAAACTCTTGTGCAGAGCGTAGGTGTTGGCTCCAGCTCATCTCTGAAACGTGGATTAGACCCTCAACGCCTGAAGCGATTTCGATTATTAAATATACTTT
>JAWXTS010000104.1:0-4138 GCA_044433305.1 Rikenellaceae bacterium
CGTCATTCCCGATATATCTAATTCAGATGGGTCACTATCAATGTCATACTCATATACCTTTATATCTGACGAGATATGGTCATTCTTAGCCTTGCCAGATTGTATGTTATGTAAGCTAGACACTAGGTTTCTACCAACAAAACCCCTTGCACCTGTAACCAGTATGTTCATAGTAATTATCTGCTTTTAGTTTATTACTGCTGGGCAATACCCAAGTCCTCACTTATAACGCAAAGCTTTAAAAGAAGTTGTTTCATACCATCAACATCAAGCCTTAATGTATTATGCGAATGATAGTCTTCAATGACTGAAATCTCATGACTACCTTCAACAAAAAACTTATCATAATTCAAATCACGCGTATCACAAGGTATGCAATAGTAAGCACCCATATCTATTGATTTTGCCATCTCTTCACGCGTGACAAGTGTCTCATACAACTTCTCTCCATGTCTTGTGCCAATAACTTTTACTTCAGTATTGGAGTTATATAATTCCTTAAGGGCTTTAGCCAAAACATCGAGGGTTGCAGCAGGAGCCTTTTGAACAAACAAATCACCATTCTCACCATTTTGCCACGCATATATAACCAAGTCAACGGCATCATCCAAGCTCATCATGAATCGAGTCATATTGGGATCTGTAACAGTGATACCACTATCGTTCTTAATCTGCTCAATCCACAAAGGTATAACAGAACCGCGAGAAGCCATGACATTACCATAACGTGTACAACAGATTGTTGTAGCTGCATCCTTACCCAAGGAACGCCCCTTGGCTATGGCGACTTTTTCCATCATTGCTTTCGATATTCCCATTGCGTTAATAGGGTATGCTGCTTTATCCGTTGATAGGACAACAACATTTTTCACTCCATACTGAATCGCCGAATCAAGGACATTCTCTGTACCTAGGATGTTGGTTCTCACGGCTTGTGTTGGAAAAAACTCACATGATGGAACTTGCTTTAGAGCTGCAGCATGAAACACATAATCTACTTCAACCATAGCTCCATCAACCGAACGTTTATCACGCACATCACCAATATAGAACTTAACTTTGGGGTTTTGCAAAGAGTGTCTCATATCATCTTGTTTCTTCTCGTCACGAGAAAAAATCCTCACTTCCTTAATATCAGAATCCAGAAATCGCTTAAGCACAGCATGTCCAAACGACCCTGTACCACCTGTAATCAACAAGATTTTATCTTTAAATATCGACATATTTATTTAAAATTTATTTACTTCTCTTTCCTTTGAAAACTATATTATTGATACATTTGATTAGATATTGCCAGTCTGTTTTTATAGGACTTGCTAGATATGCTTTGATGTATCTAATTTCGCTATCTTGTATATCTTCCAATGTCTTTGGCATATCGGCATAAAATGGAGGCAATAGCCCTGGCTTTACTTTTATACGTAACTCCTGAAGGGGCTTGGAATATAAGCTGAAATAGTGAGTACTTAATGGGCGAACACCAACCAACTTCATATCACCTTTAAGCCAATTTATAAGCATCGGCAACTCATCTATCCATGTCTTGCGAAGGAACTTACCTATGCTGCTAACCCTATAATCATCAGCAAACTTACCTCCCTCACACAGGCCCTGAGTTTTGTATATGTATGGTTGCAAATACTCTGAGTAAGCATGCATAGTGCGTAACTTATATACTCCTATAATTTTACCATCCTTGCCCTTGCGACGCATACGAATCAAAATACCATTAGATGGTGCATCATCTCGTATTGGCTCTTTTATCTTTTGAGCGACGACATAAAAATGGCCACAAATCACTTTCTCGTATACAACATCAAACCCTGCTCTATATAACCTACCAAGCACCTCAACTCTAGTTAGAACTCGTCGTCTTCCTTTGGTAATGCCAAAATATAATGTTCTGGTAATAGGGAGTTTTGGAAATACTCTATGGATAATAAAATCTAATACGAAGATTAACTTGTTTATGCCTTTAGGAATCTGCTTCATCATGTGATCTCTCCTGATGCCCGAGGTATCACATTTGCAAGCTACATATCCACCATCATCCAACTTGTAATTTGAATAAGCAAAGAGCGTGTTGATGTGATGAATCTCATTAAGAGGTCTTGAATGTACAATAAGTGATGGGTATTTGGTTTTTAATTGCAATATCCCTTCAGGACAAGTGCCATAATTCACGACCGAACCCTCTATATCCGCAAATGTAAATTCATTAATTGAATGTAGCTCTCCGCTATTTATCCTGTCAATCAGAGCATTGACATCAACATTGTTAATGCTATCTAGATTACAGTCATCGTTAGTACTCTCAACTTTGCCATCAATAGGCGATTCTTCATAAAAGTATGGAATCTTACGGTATACAAATAATCTTATAGAGTAATACAACAAGCACTCTAGAACGAAGATTATACCCGTAGCTAGAAGTATCGAGTAATCATATTTGTATTCTGCAATAAACTCGCGATAACAAATAAAGAGTAATACACCAGTGAGGATATCTATAACAAACAACCCACCAAATGCAAACATAAGTCGTTTATACTGACTAAAATATAACTTATTGGTTATCACCCCTATCGAAACCCATAGGAATGACGATAATACCAACCAATACCAACGAGGCAGGTCACCAAAATATCGAGAAATCCAGAAAGCAAATAGTGCTATCAGCAAATCGAATAGGACGATTATGACTCTACCTCTTTTAAAATTAAGCATAATATAACAGCTATTCTATGTTAAACGTTGCTCTTATTGCTGCCACAACCTGCAAAGTATCTTGTTCTGTCATATAGGGATGAATAGGCAACGACAGAACGCAGTCACAAAGACTAGATGTTGTGGGGCACATATTAGTGACGTATTCATTTGAAGCAAATGCTGTTTGAGCATGCATAGGCTTTGGGTAATATATCATAGATGGTATGCCTTGCTGCTTTAGTTTGGCTTGCACCATATCTCTTTGTTGTTTATCCTCAAATTTGACAGTATATTGTGCCCAGCTTGAGTAGAAGCCATCAGGTATCACGGGTGTTTTGACTATTCCAGACAACAGCTCTGTATATCGAGCTGCTGCTTTATTAATGTCATCAAGTTCATATTCTCTGAAAGCCTTGAACTTAACCTTTAGAATGGCTGCCTGAATAGCGTCAAGACGTGAGTTCACACCAATTCGTACATTATCATACTTAAAGCTACCCTTGCCGTGTACTTTGAATGAGTTAATCAGTGCAGCCCACTCATCGTTATCTGTAAAAACTGCTCCTGCGTCGCCATAACAGCCAAGTGGTTTGGCAGGGAAGAAAGAGGTCGTTGATATATCACCAAAGCTACAAGCTCTCTTGCCCTCTATTGCGCCACCAAAGCCTTGAGCACCGTCTTCAAGAATCAGCAAATTGTATTTATCTGCAAGTTCTTTAATGACAGGATAGTTTGCAGGAAGACCGAAAAGATCAACGGTAATAATCACACGTGGAGTTAGTCTGCCCTCAGATATAACGTCCTCTATTTTCCTCTCTAAATCTGCATAATCAATATTAAATGTATCTCTATCTACATCTACAAAGATGGGAGTTGCCCCCTCAAATGAAACAACCTCAGCCGAAGCAAAAAACGTAAAATCGGGAACAAATACAGCGTCTCCCTCTTTAATACCCCAAGCCATCAGGGCAAGAGAAAGCGCATCTGTGCCATTTGCACAAGAAATACAGTGTTTTACCCCAACCCACTTAGCAAGTTCTTGTTCTAGCTCAGCAACGTGATTACCTCCAATGTATCCACCAGAGGTAGCAACGCCTACCATAGCTTTATCAATATCTGATTTAAGTACTTGATATTGTTTTTTTAAATCTCTAAATTCCATCTGTTTATAACTTCTTTAGAGTGTCTGCCTCTAGTATGTACTCTCGTGAACATTTACATTTTAGAGTACCAGAAAGCACCTCTCCACATTCACAAACCCATCCTATACGTCGTGCTGGAACCCCTGCCATAAGAGCATAATCTTTTACGTCTTTGGTTACAACTGCACCAGCCGCGATAAGAGCACTGCGCCCAACCGTATGACCACACACAACAGTAGAATTTGCACCTAAAGATGCGCCCTCTTTTATCAAAGTTCGGAAGAGCC
>JAWXTS010000105.1:0-4113 GCA_044433305.1 Rikenellaceae bacterium
TTTTCGGGTCGCGGGTCCGAGTCCACACAGAGTGTGTTCGTCTGGCCTTACCCCATAAGTTCTAAAGATTATTTTGCTGTTGTATCGACCGACTACGTATACGCTTCGCGCCGCGTGTGATATAAAAGCAAAGCCCCAGATGTGTGGACATCTGAGGCTTCTAATAGCGATTGGTGTTTGCTATTTGCGGTATGGACGGGACTCGAACCCGCGACCCCCTGCGTGACAGGCAGGTATTCTAACCAGCTGAACTACCACACCGTGTTTCGTTTTGGTTGTGCAAAGATACAACTAATTTCTAATTATCCAAAATTTACATGTAAAATATCTGCAAAATATAGATGTGAAAATATCGCAAGCACATCCGACAAGCACCCAACAACAACAGTATCAACATCATGCAGGGCAAAGCTCGCCCGATACACGAAATCCTATTTTTCGAAAATAGAAAAATTGACACTGCCATATTTGCGCTTCTGCGTGAATAGCGGATAGTCGGCAAAGTCAAGATTAGACGAATGTTCCATAATCAAGGTACCTCTATCGCTCAGAAGTCCGCGCTCAACAATAAGCCTCGGCAACTCCTCGCTACCCTCTATATCGTAGGGAGGGTCGGCAAAGATAACATCGAACTTACGATCACACGACTTGACATACAAAAAGCAATTTGCATTGACAACGTTAATATTATCAAAGCCCAACTTATGTGCAGTAGAACTAATAAAGTTAACGTGATTAGGATTTATCTCGACAGAGGTTATCTCGGCGGCTCCACGTGAGGCAAACTCATAGCTTATAGACCCCGTTCCCGCAAACAAATCCAACACCGTAAGTCCCTCATAATCATAGAAATTGGAGATTACATTAAAGATATTTTCCTTGGCAAAATCGGTGGTAGGCCTAGCTTTCAAGTTTGACGGAGGCACGATAAGCCTTCCGCGATGTGTTCCACTTACTATCCTCATAGACGACAGTTATTTACATTAAACAGGGGTATATCACCCATGGTTTTATTAAGATTTACGGCACCCTTAAATTGCCATTCCAACACCTTGGCCATGGTAGGCTGCGTTGTAGCATAGAAGAGCTGAGGTTGAGAGCTAAACTCCTCAGACAACTTACGAAGACAGAAGATAGCCTCAGCATCGCCCTTAAATACTAGAGGCATCATAAACTTGATTTTCTCTTTCTCGGCTGCGACGACATAAGCCCCAGAGCCTTTTATCGACACGGCCATAAAAGACTTATTGGTGTTATGGGCACACAGAATCTCTAGCGGATGAACATAGTTTAGAGCCTCGCCATGCTTGTCTTTGAAGAACTCGTCACACTGCTTATCCAGCGGCATAATCATAGCCATCTGCTCAAAATTCTGGCTCACCACCACACATTCGTGCGACAGAGGCATGAAACCAGCATAGGTCAACCAATCGGCATAGTTATCCTTGTCGACCCAAGATCTGGGCACGGGGGTAACTCGTGGCGTATCGACAACGAGGTTTACTTTTCTGTACTGATAATTCAAAAAGGGGTTATCTCCATATATAATATTAAGGAGCTTGAGTAGCTTATCGCTATCGTTTGAGCCATTAGGCATCTGATACGACAGCTTGCCTGAGCCCTCAATCTTTTTTGAATCTGAACACACAGAAAAATAAAGTCCACCCTGCACAAGCTGGATGGACAATATTGATTTGCTAGCTCTTTCTGAGCTGATATTATTACTCCCAGTTACCTGCATCATTAGTAGTCTCGGTCATAGAACCTACTTTTAGTCCTGGGTATCTGTTACCTGGAAGACCTTTGATCTCGTCGATAAGGTTTACAAGCTCTTGCTCATCTAGATCGCTTAGGTATGCTTTGTATGGAGTGCGGCACTCGAATACTTGAACAACAACCTCAGATTGAGTTGTTAGATCACCAGCGTTAAGGATGAATTTAGATCCATTAGAGAAAGGTACTTCAGCGAATGATTTAACATCTGCTGCTGATAGTTTTTTAACTCCAAATACTGTGTCAATAACAGCCATCTTGAATTTCTCTACTTTAACAAGACCTTTAGCAACTGCGACTGAGTCATCGGCAGAACCCAAAGAACGCTCATAAGTAATTGAGTCATTAAGTACAAAGTTAATTAGTGAATCAAAGCTAGGAGTATAGCGTTGATACACTTGTTTGTAAGCACGTTGAGCTGTACGAATGTCTTTTAGGCGATCGACAATAACTTCTTCTCTCTGTTTTTGTACAGTTTGAAATCGGATAGGGCTGATAAAGCTCTCAATCAACGTATACGCTGCGATCACAATAGCGACCATGAGTAGGATTTGGATTAACTTTTTCATTTGTTTTATTTAGATTTAAGTTTGTTTTGTAATAAAAAGGGCGTAACTTGGTCCCACAAATTTAATAAAAAAAATGTTATCAGACCATATCACGTCTCAAATTTATAGAAATTTTGTGTTTACACCAACTTTTGGGCAAAAAAAAATCATAGAATCTTTTGCACAATATATTTCTATTGATGATTATTCGTCTATTTTTATCATCAACGGGTATGCTGGTACGGGCAAAACAAGCCTTGTTGGAGCCATAACTAACGCGATTAAAAGCCTAAGTATCAATACTATACTCATGGCACCTACGGGACGCGCAGCAAAAGTCATGAGCGGATACTGCAACAAAAAGGCTTTTACTATCCACAGAAAAATTTATCGACAAAAAAGTCTTGCAGACTACCAATCCAAGTTCACTTTGAACGTAAACAAGGATAAAGACACTGTTTACATCGTCGACGAGGCTTCAATGATTTCTGGGCAGAGCATAGATTCGGTGTTTGGTTCGGGCAATCTGCTCGACGATTTGATAAGCTATGTGAGGAGCGGAACAAGGTGCCGACTTGTCATCTTGGGTGACAGCGCGCAACTGCCTCCCGTGGGGCAAGATTCAAGCCCCGCCCTCAACCCTTATGAGTTTGATTTGTTCGGTGGAGCCATGACTTTCACCCTCGACGAGGTGGTACGCCAAGAAGCCTCGTCTGGAATTTTGTTCAACGCAACTTTGGTGCGCTGCATGATCGAAGCAGGCATTATCGACATCCCTATGTTTGAACTTGCACCTTATAATGATATAGAACGTATCAATGGGGGCGAGCTGATAGAGAAAATTCAAGACGCTTATGATACCTATGGTCTCGACCAAACAATAGTCATCACACGCTCGAACAAACGAGCAAATCGCTTTAACGAGGGCATCAGGCGCATGGTGCTTTTTGCCGAGGAGGAGATAGGTTCGTCCGATATGCTGATGATAGTCAAGAACAATTATTTCTACCCTGAGAGACTGGATGATTTTCCGCTTGACTTTATTGCCAATGGAGACATTGCCCGACTGAGAAGAATTAGGCGTTTTAGGGAGTTGTACGGGTTTCGCTTTGCACAGGCGACTCTAGAGTTCCCCGACTATGACAACATTGAGCTTGACTGCAACATAATACTAGACACGCTGAGCAGCGAGTCTCCCTCGCTGACATCAGAACAAAATAGTAAACTGTTTTTCAGCATTGCCGAGGACTATCCCGAGCTGACCACCAAGGCGAAGAAATATCGTGCCGTACGCGAAAATGAGTTCTTTAATGCCATGCAGGTCAAATTCTCGTATGCTGTAACCTGCCACAAAGCCCAAGGTGGACAATGGAGGTGCGTTTTCATAGACCAGATGTTATTTGGCGATTCTCAGATGAGCCTAGACCTACTGCGATGGCTCTACACGGCTCTTACGCGCGCCACAGACAAAGTTTATTTGGTTAATTTTGACGATAGATTTTTTGCCAAATAGTGCTTTATATAAATAAGGTGTTTCGTATCGTAGTATTTTTTTGTAATTTTGGGACATAATTAATTTGTTTTAAGCAGCACATTATGGCAAAAACCAAGACTCCAACAGAAACACCCCTAATGAAACAATACTTTACGATAAAGGCTCAGCATAGCGACGCTATACTGCTTTTTCGCGTGGGTGACTTCTACGAAACCTTTGGGGAGGATGCCATACGTGCTAGCGCGATACTAGGGATAACCCTTACTCGTCGTGCAGGCTTTGAACTTGCAGGCTTCC
>JAWXTS010000106.1:0-4060 GCA_044433305.1 Rikenellaceae bacterium
TATTCATGCCTGATGGCTAATTTCATTTTTCTCCTCGATAGACATCTGAGCAAAAGAGCGGTCATAACCATCAGGCATGAATATAGCGTCGTAACCAAAGCCACCCTCACCTTGTCTCTCAGAAAGTATCTGGCCTTCAACTATGCCCTCGAACACAAACTCTGTGCTCTCATAAATTAGGCATATCACGGTGCGGAATCGTGCTCTACGGTCGTGCATATTTCCAAGACGGCTCAACAACAGGTCTATATTGTCCTCGTTGTTTTTTGCTGCTCCTGCATAGCGTGCCGAGTGAACACCCGGAGCACCACCCAAGGCAACAACCTCTAGACCTGTATCATCGGCAAAACAGTTTTTGCGTGTGCGGTCAAAGATGTAATGCACCTTCTGGCGAGCGTTACCCTCTAAGGTCATCTCATTTTCAGGAATCTCTTCTGTTATACCCCATTTGGCTGGAGTAGTAATTTTAAATTTGTCACCCAAGATAGCTTGTATCTCTTCTAGCTTATGGGCATTGGCTGTGGCAAAAATAATTGACTTCATTTATTTTAAGTATGTAGAGAGTTTAAGATCTACTGTTATTTTATCTATTATAGTCTTTACTAGAGTATCTATCTCGCTGCCCTCTCGATAGTCTGCCGCACATACGGCATTAACCCTATCGCCCTTGACCAAACGGTCCATAGCTCCAAGATCGGCCTCCTGCGGATTGTACACGGCAATAGAATGACCTCCCTGCTGCTTCACAAGGCGCATACAAGGTATATCTGTGGTTCCATCGCCTATGTATATCATGCGGCGAAAAGGCACTGCGCGGTCCTCCTCCTTAATATATTCGTTTATACGCTCAGAGTCAAACACACTTTCTATGCCTTTATTAATCTTAAATATAAATTGGGTTTTGTTGGTATAGTTGACAGCAACCGACGGCCAGTAGGCCACACCGTCAATATCATAGAAGAACGAGCAAGCATAGATTTTTCTGAACCTATCGGCTATGGGCGTGCCCTCGATAAGTTCTTTAATTCCTGATGAATTGATATAATGATGAACCTGAAAGCCGTTTTCTGCACCATATTTGTTGATACGCTCAAACCACTCTTCAACGCCCTCAAATAATTTGATATTACGACCAGACTCACGAAAGGCCTCTCTGCGAAGCGACATTCCGCTAAGCTTAGCCTCGTTTATCATCTTAAACATATAGGCCAGAATAGGGTCGCCGTCCTGTTGGCTGGCTAGCGTGTTGCTCTCCTGCCAAAACTGACCGTTGCTTTTACCCAAAGCAGGGATAAAATCGTACTCCTGCATATTGCCCGGAGATAGTGTCCCATCAAAGTCATAGATTAATGCTATCGTAAATGGATTCTCCATATAATATGTATAATATTTTAGGCCATAAAGGTAGAATTTTTTGTTAACTTTGCCAAAGCAAATATAATAAGTTTTAAAACTATGAATAAAGAGTTTCTAGAGTTACTGAAAAAAAGACGTAGTGTAAGACATTTCTCGGAGCAGAAAGTCGAATCTGAGAAGATAGAGGCCATCCTTGAGGCTGCCCTTACCTCTCCCTCGTCAAAGAATACACGAGCATGGAATTTCTACATTATCCAAGACAAGACTATTATAGAAAAACTATCTCAGAGCAAACCTATGGGTGGCCGCTTCCTTAAGGGAGCACCGCTAGCCATTGTCATCACGGGAGATGAAAACATAACCGACATGTGGGTCGAGGACTGCTCAATAGCATCAACCATAATACAACTTGCTGCCGAGGAGCAGGGCTTGGGTAGCTGCTGGATACAAATCCGCGGCCGCTATAACGACGAGCAGCAGACTATCTTTGCCGAACAATATATACACGAGCTACTGAACATAGAGCCTAACCGCCGTGTGCTCAACATAATCGCCTTGGGCTATGATCTGAACGAGCGTGCCCACCGCGACAACAACAACGACAACAAAGTAATTTTTATATAGTTTTATGAGGCGAGGCAAGCGCAGAATACGAAGGGCGGACGACACCTACCGCTACCGCATAGATCTCAGCCATCAATATCGACTTATCAAGGTCTTTGTTGAGGGCTATGACGATGTGGCCTTTTGGCGCGGAATCTTCGACGACTATGAAACTAGCGATCTGAAATTTGAAATCAGCGTACCCACAAGGCCCGATTTGGCCAAGGGCAAAAAGGTATTGCTAAAGATGATACCCGAAAGCTCTAGCGACATGATAATGTGCGTGGATAGCGACTTCGACTACCTCTTTGGTGGCACCACAGAGCAGTCACGAACGGTGAACGACACCAAGTACTTGTTTCACACCTACACCTACGCCACAGAGAACTACCTTTGCTGGGCACCAACGCTGCACAACGTCTGCGTGAAGGCCACAAAAAATGACGCCATAATATTTGACTTTGTACGATTCTTAAAGGGCTACTCTAAGATTATCTACCCTCTGTTTCTGTGGTATGCCTACTCGGCACAGCAGCAAACTGAGCATGCCTTCAGTCTTAGCGACTTTAAGAATAGCGTGCGCCTAAACTACCTCGAACTAGAGAACAACGGAGTCGAGACACTAGAATGGCTTGCGCGCGTGGTCCACAGGCGAGTCGAAGAGCTTGAATCCAAATACAGCGCATGGGTACTGGGCGTAGAGAGCTTTGGCCGTAGCATAGAGGTTCTGGGGTTCAAGCCTAGCGAGACCTACCTCTATATGCAGGGGCACACCCTTATGAACAATGTGGTTATGGTCATGCTCAACACCGTGTGTGACAAACTCAAGGACATGGCCACCCAGCGCATACTCTCTAGCCAGAAGAAGGGCGTGGCTCTAAGGAACGAACTTAGCAACTACAACAACTCGCTCAGGAATGTCAAGGAGGTACTTCTTGACAACGAGGCCTATAAAGACTGCCCTTTATACATGAAGTTAAAGGCTGATATTGAGGAATATATAGACAACATAAAACAATAAACAAACAACATGCAGACAATACTTTGCATAGAATCGGGCACCGACGTTTGCTCGGTAGCACTATCTAAAGACGGAAAACTAATATCTCTACGCGAGAGCACTCAGGGTCGCCAGCACGCCTCGAATCTGGCCCTCTATGTAGACGAGATACTCGAAAGCAACAACATCAAGGCCGAAGACTTGGACGCTGTGGCACTGAGCGAGGGACCTGGTTCTTACACGGGTCTACGCATAGGTACTTCTCTTGCCAAGGGCTTGTGCTTTGCTACGGACAAAAACCTTGTTGCCGTGGGAAGCCTGTTGTCTATGGCTGCCGTGGCCATGGAGGATTTTGAGGCTGGACTACTGGGCGATGTTGACCCTAGCGAATATCTGTTGTGCCCAATGATAGATGCACGCCGCATGGAGGTCTACACCCAGCTTTTCGACTCTCAGATGAACCCTCTGACCGAGGTCGAGGCGATAGTGGTAGACGAGAATCTTTTTAGCGACATAAGAGAAAAAACAGGCAAGAAGCTGCTTATCTTTGGTGACGGAGCACAGAAATGCGAAGAGGTTATTCCTAGCGATATTTTCACCAGAATAGAGGTTATTCCATCGGCACGCGGCCTAATATCGGCAGCAAGCAAAGCCATAGAAAACAGTGATTTTAAGGATGTTGCATATTTTGAACCATTTTACTTGAAAGATTTTATCATTAAAAAGTCCAACAAAAAGATTTTTTAATTATCTTTGCACTCAGGTTCTAGAGATAGAGCGATTTTGACCCATGGTGTAATGGTAACACTGCAGATTCTGGTTCTGCCTTTCTTGGTTCGAGTCCAGGTGGGTCAACAAAAAAGCCACAGATTGAGATTTCAATTTGTGGCTTTTTTATGTTTATAAGGGATGTGACGAATATCACGTGAGGATTTGAGATGTGAGGGAAGTGACAAAGGTCGCCTTGTCCGACAGCCCCTCAAGTTTGATTAACAAGGATGAGATTTGGGGCTTCGTGAAACCATCTTAAACCGGAGCGTACTAAAGGTACGTGAGGATTTGAGATGTGAGGGAAGTGACAAATATCGCCTTGATAATCGA
>JAWXTS010000107.1:0-3998 GCA_044433305.1 Rikenellaceae bacterium
CCCCGATAAAGATATCGGCCTGCTTCTCTTTGACAAAATGTGAAAGCTCGATAGGGTTAGAGTCATCAACGATAATCGTACCCTCGTCGGCAAGCTTGCGTATAACTTCGTAGTCATCGGGTGTGCCTGTCTGTGAGCCAACAATAACTGTTTCGACACCTATCAAGCGAAGTGCTTTGATAAGTGATATGGCTTTAAAAGCACCACCAACATAGATGGCTGCCTTTTTGCCCGTTAGTGCCTTTTTGTATGGTGCAAGAGCTGGCAGTAGTCGTGACAGCTCGTCGCGAACCAAGACCTTGGCTTTTGCCAGCAGCTCTTCATCCTTGAAGAAGTTTGCCACATCATAAAGAGCGTCGCTCATGTCTTCAATGCCGAAGTACGAGACGTGCATGTATGGAGTTCCATACTCTTCTTTCATCATCTTGGCAAGATGTATCATCGAGCCAGAGCATTGTACAACATTTAGGGCTGCATTATGCGAATTGCGTATATCATCCACGCGACCATCACCTGTGATAGTTGCATTGATATGTACACCCATTCTCTCATAATAGTCCTTTAGAATCCATAACTCACCTGCTAGGTTAAAGTCGCCTAGGATGTTGATACTGTATTTAGGAGTTGGGCGATCTAGTGTTCCGACCAACTTGAATATTGCTTCACAAGCTACTTTGTAGCCGTCTTTCTTTGAGCCCTGAAATCCGGGCGACTGAACTGGAATCACGGTAATGCCAGTTTCGTCTGTCACTTGACGACATATTCGCTCTACGTCGTCGCCAATAACCCCCACGATACATGTCGAATAGACAAAGGCCGCTTTAGGGTTATGTTTTTCTATTAACTCTATGAGTGATTTGTAGAGTTTTGTCTCGCCGCCAAAGATTACGTCAGTTTCCTGAAGATCTGTACAATAGCTTAGGCGATGTAATTCTGGTCCAGATGATAGCGAACCGCGGATATCCCATGTGTAGGCAGCACAGCCAATAGGGCCGTGTATAATATGAACAGCATCACATATAGGGTATATCACAACGCGTGAACCACAGAAAACACACGCTCTCTGGCTCATACTACCTGCTAAACTGAGCTTTCCACAATCGACTGCGGCAGCACCATCTCCTGCGACGGTAACCTGATTTAATCTCTCTTTTAGTATTGTTGCCATAATGTGTTTTGTTTGTTAATGAGGTTTCCACTCCCCTTAAAATTTAAAGGGAGTGAGCGAACCTCAAAATTGTAAAATATATACAGTGTGTGTTGTTACATTTGGAATTCAATAGTCTCCTCAGAACATGTTCTGTCTCTATGGTCAAGAAGTGCATTAAGCATAGAGATAGTCAAGTTTGCAGCACCGTTGTAACCCGTTTTTGGGAAGTAGTTGTGACCTGCGCGGTCTGCGATAGGGAATCCAAAACGTACGAATGGAGTATCCTCGTCGCGTGCAATATACTTGCCGTAGGTGTTGCCAATCAACAAATCGACACCTTCTTGTTTAATCCATTGGTGAAGCTGGAACATATCGGCCTGTGGGCCACTTTTCCATTTTGCCTCAGGAATGTCTTTCAATAGCTCGGCCATGCGCTCATCGAATAGCTTGCCTGGAGTACCCGTTACAACATACACAGGGCGCATATCGATAGATACCAGAAATTCTACAAGTGGAATCAGGGTGTCTGGGTCGCCCCAAAGAGCTACACGTTTGCCATAGAAGTGTGATGATGTATCAGACAAAAGGTCTATAAGTTGACCGCGCTCGTATGTTAGCTGATCTGCAACAGGAACATTAGCATGGCGGCTAAGAGACGTAAGAAAACGGTCTGTTGCAAGCAAGCCGATAGGAATATCCAAGACCTCAAAGGGAACCTTACATTTGTTCTCCATAGTGATACAAGCATCCTCTGTGCAATAAGAACCAAGTCCTAGGCTCACTTTGCTGTCACCTGAAAGACGAAGATCGCTGATAGTTGCGCCTCCATCTGGATACATCTTGTATGTACCAGTCATAGGTGCATCTAGAACGCCTGTCATATCTGGGAACATCATTGTGCGACTTTCCATAACCTTGGCCATGCGTTTAATCTCGCCTTGGTCTGAAGGTTCCATCCATCCAGATAATAGGTTGATGACATTACGTCTCTTTCCTGTTTTTGTGGCAAAAGATTTAACTATTGAGGTAACTTGGTTTGCATAACCAGTAACGTGAGTGCCCACGTAGCTAGGTGTATTGCAGTAGATAACCTGTTTGCCCGCTGGAATCTTGCCATCCTCATTTGCTTTTGATACAATCTGAGTCAAGTCATCACCGATAGTCTCAGAAAGACATGTTGTGTGAACTGCGATAACCTCTGGGTCATAGGCTGTGAAGATAGTATCTATGGCCTGAACTAGATTGGCCGAACCTCCAAATACTGATGAACCCTCAGAGAATGAACTTGTTGCTGCCATAATCGGCTCTTTGAAGTGGCGAGTAAGTGCACTTCTATGGTAAGAGCAACATCCTTGCGAGCCGTGGCTGTGTGGCAAACACCCGTGAATACCAAGTGCCGCATACATGGCACCAACTGGCTGGCAGGTCTTTGCTGGGTTGACCGTCAGAGCCTTTCTTTCGATCTCCTTATCTGTTGTATGTCTTAGTAACATAGTCGTCTTTCTATTAGTTTAGTACATAAGTTGCTTCTACATAAGCCTCGCTCTCCCATGGTGCTTTGAGATATTTGCGAAGTGAGCCGCAAGCGATCATTTCAATGTCTTTGTAGAAGTTAACCGCACCTGTAAATGCTGCATAAGGACCACCAGAGTCGTAGTTGTGGAGCATCTTCAATGGAATACCCATTTTCTGAACCACATATTTCTCCTTGATACCAGCACAGAATACATCAGGGTGATAAAGCTCGATAAGCTTCTCCATCTCATAGTGACTCAAGTCGTCGATTACAAGTGTACCCTTTTTCATATCTGCCATAAGTCCATCGTAGTTGTTGAACTCCATGCCCTCGCTCTTGAGTTTCTCTAGCTGAGCCTCCGTTTTGCGTGGGTTGTAGCGTGTAGGGTCCTCGGTTACTGTTATCTCCTCGATGTTACGAGAGTCAGCATCAACTTTGATAGACGGAATCACGCGGCGTCCCTCATAGTCATCACGGTGACCAAACTCATATCCTGCTGATAGGGTAATCATGCCAAGCTCATTGAATAGTTCTTGGTAGTGGTGAGCACGAGAGCCACCAACGAATAGCATTGTGGTCTTGCCAACGGTTTTTTTGCGGGCTTGGTCGGCTGCTGCTTTCACCATCTCCATTTCCTCGGCGATAACCTCTTCGATACGGTCGATAAGCTCTTGTTCCTCGAAGTACTGACCTATCTTGCGAAGTGTTTTGGCTGTTGCCTCGGCACCAATGAAATTACATTTTGTCCATGGAATACCATAAGAAGTCTGCAACATCTCGGCTACGTAGTTGATAGAACGGTGACACATTACAAGACTCAAGTCTGCTGTGTGTGCACGCTCAAATTTCTGCATTGTAGCGTTACCAGACATTGTAGAGATAAGCTCAATACCGCATTTCTCAAGTAGAGCCTCGATTGCGAAAGCATCACCACCGATGTTGTACTCACCAAGTAGGTTCACGCGATATTTGAATTTACCTTCGATAGTGTCATCATTACCTATGCAGTTTTTATACAACTGGTTGTTGGCGATGTGGTGACCTGCTGACTGAGAAACACCACGGTAACCCTCACAAGAGAAGCCGATGATATTTACTCCTGGGAATTCTTCCTCCATTTGTCTTGCAACACGGTGAACGTCATCACCGATAAGACCTACTGGACAAGTTGAGAATACACCGATAGCCTTAGGGTTGAACAATGCCATAGCCTCGCGGATAGCTTGTTTAAGTTTTTCTTCTCCACCAAACACGATGTTTGAGTCCTGCATATCTGTTGAGAAACAATATGGGATATAGTTCTCTGCTGTGTCGCTCTCTGGACGAGTTTGG
>JAWXTS010000108.1:0-3879 GCA_044433305.1 Rikenellaceae bacterium
ATGAGAACGCATAGGAGCCATACCTGCACCACCACCAATAAACATCTTCTCGTTCTTAGTGTCTCTTACAAAGAACTCACCATAAGGACCTGATATGGTAACCTTATCGCCTGGTTTGCGAGAGAAGATATAAGAAGAACATATACCTGGGTTGATGTTAGCAAAGGCACCTGCATTACGATCCCAAGGTGGAGTCGCAATACGGATGTTCAACATGATGATGTTACCCTCGGCAGGGTGATTAGCCATAGAGTAAGCGCGGAATGTGTCTTCTGGATTCTTGGTTACAAGACCCCACATCTTCATGCTATCCCAATCCTCGTGGTATTCTTTCTCAATGTCGAAGTCAGCAAACTTGATAGCCTCGTATTTAGGAATGTCAATCTGAATATAACCACCCGAACGGAAGTTAAGGTTCTCACCCTCAGGCAACTTAACAACAAACTCCTTGATGAAAGTAGCCACATTGTGGTTTGACACAACCTCGCACTCCCATTTCTTAACTCCAAGAACAGACTCTGGAACTCCGATTTTCATATTCTCTTTGACCTTGACCTGACAGCCCAAACGCCATTTCTGTTGCTGTTGCTTGCGAGAGAAGAAGTTAACCTCGGTAGGTAGAATATCTCCACCACCCTCAAAAACCTGACACTTACACATACCGCAAGAGCCACCGCCACCACAAGCTGAAGGCAAGAATATATCATTTGAACCGAGCGTAGTTAGCAAAGTGCTACCTGGCTCGACAGTCAAAACTTTTTCACCACCGTTAATGTCGATTGTAACCTCCCCTGATGGAGTTAGTTTAGCTTTTGCATATAGCAGAAGCACAACCAACATAAGGGTTACAATCAAGAATGCAATTATTGCAAATAGTATTGATAGTACCATCTTTTTCTACAATTTATAGTTGAATACCAAGGAATGTCATAAAGGCGATTCCCATAAGTCCTGTGATAATAAATGTTATACCAGCACCCTTAAGTGGAGCAGGAATATTTGAGTAGCTGATTTTCTCACGTATAGCAGCCATCAAAACGATTGCCAGCCACCAGCCAATACCCGAACCAAAAGCAAAGACAGTAGCCTCTCCTAGAGTCTCATAGTTTCTCTCTTGCATAAACAACGAACCTCCAAGAATCGCACAGTTAACAGCGATAAGAGGCAAGAAGATACCTAATTGATTGTATAGTGCAGGAGCAAATTTCTCTACTATCATCTCTACAAGCTGCACAAACGATGCAATAACGGCGATAAAGATTATGAAGCTCAAGAAGCTCAAATCAACCTCGCTCGCTCCGCCAAGGCCATAAACTGGATCTATCCAACCCAAAGCACCTGGAGCCAAGACAAATTTGTTCAACATATAATTGATAGGCACTGTCATCGTCATAACGAAGATTACAGCCACACCCAATCCCATCGCAGTCTTAACACTCTTAGAAACAGCGATATAAGAACACATTCCGAAGAAGAATGCAAACACCATATTATCTATAAATATGGATCTAATGAAGATATTAAGTAAGTTTTCCATAATATAGTGCTATTTTTCTATTAAGTCCTTATTCATTCCACGGTGAACCCATATAAATAGACCCACAAGTATCAATGCCATTGGAGGCAGAAGTACAAGTCCATTATTTACATAGAAACCTCCATTTGCCATATACCAGCTCTCAGGGACAACTTGGAATCCCCAAACGGTACCTGCACCAAACAACTCACGGATAAAACCCAGACCAACCAATATTATACCATAACCGATACCATTGCCCACACCATCAAGGAATGCCTGCCAAGGTTTGTTACCTAGAGCGAAGGCCTCGATGCGACCCATGATAATACAGTTGGTGATGATAAGTCCAACAAATACAGATAGTTGCTTGCTGACATCATAAACAAAGGCCTTAAGCACTTGGTCTACAAGGATTACTAGCGCGGCAACAACAACAAGCTGAACGATGATACGTATGCGAGAAGGAATACCCTTACGCAACAAAGATATAATCATGCTAGCGAATGCTGTAACAACAGTAACTGACAGAGCCATAACAAACGCTGGCTTCATCTTTGCTGTTACGGCAAGTGCAGAACAAATACCCAACAACTGAACAGTGACAGGGTTATTCGCTCCGAAAGGTGAAGTAAGTAACTTCATATTTTTGGCTGAAAACAGCGACTCTTTTTTCTTGCCCATAACCTATTTATTATTAGCTGATTGCTCAGACGTTGACAACTCTTTTTGTGAAGGCTCAATAAGTTGACTTGTCACTGTCGACATCTGCGTCTTAAAGTAAGCCTCATAGTCTGACAGACAGTCAATTATCATATCTTCGACACCTCTGCTGGTTAGTGTACCACCTGATATTGCATCAACGGCACTCTTACTGCCCTCGGGTGCTCCACCTTTTACAACAGATATACCCACCATTTGAGCTCCAGAGAAAATCTGTTTTCCAACAAATTGCTCCATAAACATTGGCGTTGTAATCTCAGCTCCTAGACCCGGAGTCTCACTCTTGTGGTCGAATACAACACCTGAGATAGTGTTCCAATCGCCCTCTAGAGCTAGGTAACCCCAAACTGGACCCCAAAGACCTGTACCCCAAACTGGAACCACATAAGTCTTCTTGCCGTTATCGTCACCTACGAATATAGGAAGTTGTCGTTGGTCTGACTCTTTATTATACTCTGCTTGAAGATTGATAAGGACATTAAAAGCATCTACGCCCTCAATTCTCTTACCCTCGACATTAACAGCATAACTATCAGTTATATACTTATCATACATTTCTGTTATGTAAGCCTCTTTATCTGCAGCCTTATCAGCATCACCACCCTGACCTATTGAACGAAGTATATCGCTCATTTTCTCTAAGCGAACATTTGCGCTTTGTCTGCCTTTTAGCGAAAGTGCAGCAAAGGAAAGCACCGCTGCCACAACAATTACCATTATTGTGGAATACATTATTATGTAAGTATTGCTATTCTTATTCATCACTTTTACTATTTAACATTTTTTAATCTACGCAAGCGACGTTTAACATTAGCCTCTACTATATAGTAGTCGATTAATGGTGCAACAAGATTCATAAATAGAATCGAAAGCATCATGCCCTCAGGGTATCCTGGGTTGACAACGCGAATCAAAACTGCAAGTACACCTATCATAAATCCATAGATATATTTACCTGTATTTGTTTGGCTGGCCGTAACAGGATCCGTAGCCATGAACACGGCACCAAAAGCAAATCCACCAAGAATAAGGTGATAGTGTGCAGGCATATCCATATAAGCATTGATGCCTATCAGATTGAACAACAGACCCATAAGGTAACCTCCAGCAAATACGCTAGCCATAATTCTCCAACTTGCAACGCCAGTATAAAGTAGTACCGCCGCTCCAAGCAGAATAGCTAGAGTTGATGTTTCGCCGATAGAACCTGGGATAGTTCCTATAAACCAATCGATAGGTGCGCCGTTAGTCCAAACGATATCTGCCTTGTCAAGCACCGCCTGAGCAGCGTCTGTAAGCGGAGTTGCTCCAGAGTAACCCTCGACCAGACCGCTACCTTTTTGTGTAGCCTCCAAAACACCGTCGACCCAAATCTTGTCTCCAGAGATATATGGAGTATAACCAAAGAACACAAAGGCGCGAGCTAGTAGTGCAGGGTTGAAAATATTCATACCTGTACCACCAAACACCTCTTTGCCTATAATCACTGAGAATGCAGTTGCCACAGCCACCATCCATAGAGGAACATCAACTGGCATAACCATAGGAATCAGCATACCGCTCACAAGGAAACCCTCGTTGACCTCATGTCCACGAATCTGAGCAGAGACAAACTCTATACCCAAACCAACGCCATAAGA
>JAWXTS010000109.1:0-3789 GCA_044433305.1 Rikenellaceae bacterium
GGTCGATGATAACTTTGATTGGAGTGACTCCGCCCTTGTAGTAAGGACCTACGGGAGTAACAAAAATTATCATAAGATATTCTTTGGCAGGGTTGACGCCAACCTGTGCTCCTGTGCCAAGCAACACTGGACGTATGTACAACGACGCCCCTGTGCCATAAGGAGGAAGGAAACGCTCATTGGCTTTGACAACCATGTCAACACAATTTATAAAGTGCTCTACCGAAGGAGCCTGCATCTGCAAGTAAGAAGCTGATGTTTGTAGGCGTTTAGCGTTCTCGTCTATGCGGAATATACGTATCTTGCCATCCTTGCCTCTAAAGGCTTTTAGTCCCTCGAAACATTCTTGTCCATAGTGTAAACATGTTGCCGCGATGCTCATAGTAACGCTTGTGTCACTTGTAAGCTCGGGTGTTGTCCACGCACCATCTCTAAAATATGTGCGTAGATTGAAATCTGCCTCGTGGTAGCCGAAGCCTAGATTCTGCCAATCAAAATCTGCCATAATTATCTTATATTTATATTTTATCCAACTAATGCGCCGTTTGGAGTTTTCTGTGAAGGTGACAATAGAGTCAGCTTGCCGGCTCCATCCTCGGCTGTGAGTATCATTCCCTGAGACACGATGCCCTTAAGCTCGCGTGGTTCAAGGTTGACAAGAACCAAGACTTGTTGTCCTATAAGCTCCTTAGGGTCAAAATGCTCGGCTATGCCCGAAACGATAGTGCGCGTATCAAGACCTGTGTCAACGGTGAATTTCAATAATTTCTTTGTCTTGGCTACTTTCTCAGCCTCCAAGATAGTGCCCACTCTGATGTCCATCTTAGCAAAGTCATCAAACTTGATAGAGTCTTTGATAGGTTCTATGTTTGATTCTGCTTGGCTTGCAGCGTTAGCAGTCTTGGTGTCAAGAAGTTTTTGTACCTGAGCCTCGACAACACTGTCTTCGATTTTCTCGAACAATAACTCGGCTTTGCCGATTACGTGTCCAGCTTCTAGGATGCTGCTGTTGCCTAGCGTCTCCCAGCTTTGCTTGTCTATGTTGAGCATAGAAAGTAGCTTCTCTGCCGTGAAAGGCATGAAAGGCTCTATGGCAATAGCCAAGTTGGCTGTGATTTGCAGTGCTACGTTAAGTATGGTAGCCACGCGCTCAGGGTCTGTCTTGATGACTTTCCATGGCTCGGTGTCTGCAAGGTACTTGTTGCCCAAGCGGGCGATGTTCATAGCTTCCTTAAGTGCCTCGCGGAAGCGGAAGTTTGTTAGGTTCTCCTCTAGTGCGGTGCGAATAGAAGGAATCTCAGATAGGGTGTCAGTATCATAGCTGGTAAGAGTGCCTGCCGCAGGTACTGCCCCTTGGTAATATTTGTCGGTAAGAACCAGCGCGCGGTTAACGAAGTTGCCCAAAACGGCTACCAGCTCGTTGTTGTTGCGTGTCTGGAAGTCTTTCCATGTGAAGTCGTTGTCTTTGGTCTCTGGTGCATTGGCACACAGAACATAGCGCAATACATCTTGCTTGCCCGGGAAGTCAACCAAGTACTCGTGCAACCAAACAGCCCAGTTGCGTGAAGTAGAAATCTTGTCACCCTCAAGGTTTAAGAACTCGTTTGATGGTACGTTCTCTGGTAGGATATAATCGCCATGAGCTTCGAGCATAGATGGGAACACGATGCAGTGGAACACGATATTGTCTTTGCCGATAAAGTGAACCATCTTTGTGTCCTTATCCTGCCAGTAGTCCTGCCATGTGTCAGGTAGAAGCTCCTTAGTTGCAGAGATATAGCCGATAGGTGCGTCGAACCAAACATAAAGTACTTTGCCCTGAGCACCCTCGACAGGCACAGGGATACCCCAGTCCAAATCGCGGCTAACGGCACGTGGTTGTAGACCCAAATCGAGCCAGCTCTTGCACTGCCCATAGACGTTTACTTTCCATTCTTTGTGTCCCTCAAGTATCCACTTGCGCAACATATTCTCGTGCTTGTCTAGAGGCAAGAACCAGTGTTTAGTTTCACGCATAACGGGTTTTGAACCTGTAATGGCACTCTTAGGGTTGATAAGGTCTGTGGCGTTAAGTGTCGAGCCGCATTTCTCGCATTGGTCACCATAGGCACTGTCGTTTTGACAGTGAGGGCAGGTGCCAGTGATATATCTATCGGCAAGGAAAGTTTCGGCCTGCTCATCATAGAACTGCATGGTTGTTTTCTCGATAAACTCGTCTTTGTCATAGAGTGTGCGGAAGAAGTCAGATGCTGTCTTGTGGTGTGTAGGTGAGCTTGTGCGTGAGTATATGTCGAAAGAGATTCCTAGCTCCTCGAAAGATTTCTTGATTATGTTGTGGTATTTGTCTACAATATCTTGTGGGGTGACGCCTTCTTTGCGGGCTTTGATGGTGATAGGTACACCGTGCTCGTCTGAGCCACACACCCATACAACGTCCTCTCCACGTAGGCGTAGGTAGCGTGTATAAATGTCGGAAGGTATATAGACGCCAGCAAGGTGGCCTATGTGTACAGGGCCATTGGCGTAAGGCAGAGCCGAAGTTACTAGGTAACGTTTGAATGTTTTGTTGTCACTCATATTGAGGTCGAGATTTTGTAAAAAAATACTTTAACACACAAAGTTACTCATTTTTTGCGAAATTATTTATCCTAAAGCAAAAAAATAATAACTCTTAATGGTTTAGTGTTTGATTACTAACTGTTAAGGCCTCGTATGAATGATGTGACTAGGGGTGATAATGGTTTCTACGTCAAAATCAAACTCCTCAGAGGGAACTTGCTCCAAGAGCTGGCAACTAAAGCACACACCAAGGATATTCTTGGGCAGAGAGGATGTCTGTTGGCGCAGAGAAAAGTAGCGGTCATAGTAGCCGCCACCATGTCCTAGTCTATGTCCAGAGGCGTCATAGCCCATGGCTGGAACGATAATTAAATCGAGGGTAGAGCTAGGCTGATTGTTGAGCGAAGGTTCGAGGATGCCGTACTGGTTTTGGCTCATGTTTTCTTTGCCATAATAGGGTGTGAATGTGATGTTATTGCCTTGTATTACAGGGAGATGTATGTTCTTATCTTTGCTCCATTTATCGATAAAGGAGTGGGTCGAAACCTCGCTGTCCATGGACCAGTAGAGTCCTATGTTTGTGGCCCAAAGGAAGGCTTGTTCTTGCTCCAGCAGCCCCCATATCGCTTGGCTCTGAAGGTGTATATCCTCAGGGCTAAGCTGGCCGATGGAGCGTCTTATGTGTTGGCGCAGTTGTTTCTTGCTCTCTGTCATATATAGGTAATAAGAAAGGCCGCCCTAAAAAAGACGGCCTTGTTATTGATTTAGGTGTTTAATCTAAATTATTTGTTGCGCTCAGGACGTAGGCTACGTACTGTTGCACCTGCTTGCCACATCTCGCTGTTGCGTAGCTCCTCAAGCTCAGCCTCAAGCTTAACGCGGTAGTCCTCTTTGCTGTTTGAGTCGATAGATACCTGTGCCTCGTTGCCACAAGCAACTTCGCTATATAGTTTTTGGAATACAGGAAGAGAAGCATCGCGGAAAGGTTTCCACCAGTCTAGAGCACCTCTCTGTGCAGTAGTCGAGCAGTTTGCATACATCCAGTCCATACCGTTCTCTGCAACAAGTGGCATAAGGCTCTGTGTAAGCTCCTCAACAGTCTCGTTGAAAGCCTCAGATGGAGTGTGTCCATTCTCGCGTAGAACCTGATACTGTGCTGCAAAGATGCCTTGGATAGCACCCATCAATGTGCCGCGCTCGCCTGTAAGGTCAGAGTAAACCTCGCGTTGG
>JAWXTS010000110.1:0-3759 GCA_044433305.1 Rikenellaceae bacterium
AGGCTCTCCCGATAAGCCATCGTGTACAATTACCTCGCAGGATACGCAGGTAGTTTTGGCTATCTTGACGCGTGTGGAGAGAAATATGTTGCGCACGGGTCATCGCTTCTTCCGTGAGACCATCTCTCTGTCGGTCATAGAGGCCTTATTAGAACTTATAAATATAGTTGTTGGCAAGAGGGATGACCTTAATACGAGTGAGCGTAGTTTGCGTCGCGACGAGCTTTGCCATACATTCATGAACCTGCTGTCCGAACATGGCAAGAGGGAGCACAGTGTGGCTTTCTATGCGGATAAGATGTGTATAACATCGCAGTATCTGACCAAGGTCCTAAAGAAAGAACTGGGGATGTCGGCTAATAAGTTGATTGATGTTAATCTTGTTGGCGAGGCAACCAAGCTGTTGCGCGTGTCTGGAATTAGCATAGGTGATATTGCTGACCAGTTAAACTTTTCGGACCAAGCGTCGTTCAGCAAGTTCTTCCGCAAGCATACTAATCAGACGCCTGCCAAATTCCGTAAGATGGGCAAGGGTCGACACTAGTTGCAGTTGTTTGTAGATATGGTGCAATAAAAAAGGATACTGAAGATTCAGTATCCTTTTTTGTGACCTCGACAGGATTCAAACCTGTAACCTCTTGATCCGTAGTCAAGTGCTCTATTCAGTTAAGCTACGAAGCCATTCCTTTATTTTGGTGATGCAAATATAGGGACTTTTTTATTACTGTGCAAATCAAATTACGAAAAAATATTAAAAAAGTGCATTTTTGATTCAATTAGCGTGTTTTTGACCCACCTTTGCGTCATATTGACTACTTTTTGATGCGTTCGGGGTTCTTTTCAACAAAGCGTTCCCAGCTGTCTCCCGTGGCGCGACCTCCTCCCAGAGCCTTCTTTTTTTTGTCCTGAGGAGTGGAAAGTTGCTCAGACTGGCTTTGTAGATAATGACACACTGCAACGGCAAGTCCATCCGTGGCATCCAGCTTATCGGGGATGTCATTTATCTTTAGAAGCGAACGTAGCATCATCGCCACTTGCTGCTTCGAGGCCGAGCCACTGCCCGCCACAGCCTGCTTAATGCGACGTGGAGCATATTCGCTCACCGTCTTTCCGCAGTTTAGTGCCGCTGCCATGGCAACACCCTGAGCACGCCCAAGCTTCATCATGCTTTGTACATTCTTGCCAAAGAATGGTGATTCAAGTGCCACCTCGTCAGGGTTATAAGCCTCGATAAGCCCCTTGACACGCCTAAATATATGATCCAATTTTGTGTAAGGGTCTTTGATTTTGTGCAAGTCTATAATGCCCAAAACCTGACAGCTAATCTTGTTTCCGTCGACACTTATCACGCCATAGCCCATGGCATTTGTACCAGGGTCTATGCCCATTATAACGCGCGATGGTTTCAACTTAAACTATTTAGATTGAAGTTCTTCAACTTGCTTCTCCAGCCTGCTTATAGCCTTGGCCATATCTGGAAGGTTCTGCATAACAGCGTACATACGATGGAACTTAAGACCCGGCATAGATGGTGTTCCCATACGTGTCTGAGAGTCTGCAACATTGTTTGATATGCCCGATTGAGAGCCTATCTTAACCAAATTGCCTACGTTGAGGTGTCCTGCAATGCCCACCTGACCGCCTAGCATACAGTTGTGTCCAAGCTTGGTTGAGCCTGCAATGCCCACCTGTGCCGCAGCAACAGTGTTCTCGCCAATAACCACGTTGTGGCCTATCTGTACAAGGTTGTCTAGCTTGACGCCCTTTTTGATTACGGTAGAACCCATAGTCGCGCGGTCTATGCAGGAGTTAGCTCCTATATCCACATTGTCCTCGATAACTACGTTACCCAGTTGAGGAATCTTGCTGAATACACCGTTAGCGTCTGGTGCAAAGCCAAAGCCGTCGGCTCCGATAACCGAACCTGCATGTATGGTTACATTATTACCTATCTGACATTCCTCATATATTTTTACTCCAGCATACAGAGTCACATTGTCGCCAAGGGTCACATTGTCGCCGATATAAACCTGAGGATATATCTTTGCGTTAGCTCCCACCTTAGCTCCGCCGCTGATAACAGCAAACTCTCCTACATAGCAGTCTTCGCTAAGCTCTACGCCTTCAGCTATGGCGGCCTGAGGGCTTATGCCTTGCTTCTGTGGGCGGCTAGCAGCGTACAACTCTAATAGCTTTGCAAAGCATGAGTAGGCGTCGTCAACCTTGACCATCGTTGCCTCAATCTGGGCCGTTGGCTCAAAGCTCTTGTTGACGATTACGATACTCGCCTTGGTGGTGTATATATATTGCTCGTACTTTGGGTTGGACAAAAAGGCTAATGCCCCTTCTACACCTTCCTCGATTTTGGCTAGGGTAGAGACCTTGGCCGCAGGGTTACCTACAACCTCTCCACCAAGAAAGCCTGCTATCATCTCTGCTGTAAATTCCATCTTCGTTTTATTCTAAATAGTTCTTAATATCTATACATGCTGGCATAAGCTGCTTTGTGTCTCCACCATAGCTTATAAGTTCGCGAATCACGCTTGAGCTGATAGCTACATAACGCGGTGGTGTAAACACTAGCACCGTTTGTATATCTGGAAAGAGCTTCTCATTAACCATGGCGATACTACGCTCATACTCAAAGTCTACGGTGTTGCGCAAACCACGAATGATAGTGGTGATACCAAGGCTACGACATAAATCTCCAGTCAGTGTGTCGTAGATTATGACCTCCACGCGCTCATCGCCTTTGAATATGTCCTTTATAAGCTCAACTCTTTTCTGGGGTGTTAGCAGCCCTTTCTTATCCATATTTGTGCCAACGGCGACAACAATCTTATCGAACATAGTCAGCCCTTGGTCAACAACGACCTTGTGTCCTATGGTAAAAGGATCAAACGACCCCGGAAAAAGTGCTGTTATCTTCATCTCTTATACTATTTTTGCGAACAAAGCACGCATAGAAGTTTCTTTTTCAACAATAGAAGCCAAGTCTGATATTGCAATACGGTGTTGCTCCATAGAGTCGCGGTGACGTATAGTCACGGTTTGGTCCTCTAGAGTCTGGTGGTCAACAGTAACGCACAGCGGAGTACCGATAGCGTCTTGGCGACGGTAGCGTTTTCCGATGCTGTCTTTCTCGTCATACTGAATATTGTAGTCGAATTTCAAATCGTCGAAAATCTTGTGTGCCACATCTGGAAGTCCATCTTTCTTTGTTAGAGGCATGATGGCAACTTTCACTGGTGCCAGTGCTGCTGGTATAGCAAGCACGATACGTGTTTCGCCATTCTCTAGTTTCTCCTCCTTATATGATGCAGATAGCACCTGAAGCACCATGCGGTCAACACCCACAGAAGTCTCAACTACGTAAGGTACATAGCTCTCGTTGGTTTCTGTATCGAAGTATTGTATTTTCTTGCCAGAGAATTTTTGGTGGCTGCCAAGGTCAAAGTCAGTACGAGAGTGTATGCCCTCTACCTCTTTGAATCCGAATGGGAACTCAAACTCTACGTCGGCCGCTGCGTTGGCATAGTGAGCTAGTTTCTCGTGGTCGTGGAAGCGGTAGTGCTCGTCACCAAAGCCTAGGGCGCGGTGCCACTTCATACGTGTTTCTTTCCATTTAGTCCACCATTTCATTTCCTCGCCTGGGCGTACAAAGAACTGCATCTCCATCTGCTCGAACTCGCGCATACGGAAGATAAATTGACGTGCCACAATCTCGTTACGGAAGGCTTTACCTATCTGAGCGATACC
>JAWXTS010000111.1:0-3754 GCA_044433305.1 Rikenellaceae bacterium
AATATTAGATTCTTTAAGCAAAGTATCCATATTTGTATTAGAACGTATGTATAATTGATATTATGTTAAATAAGTGTTTTGGAAATGAGGAGTTATAATTATATTATGGATTATATATTGTTGGCGGTGATGTGACCTTATATATATTCCCTACTGGCTTTTCAATGTGGGTAACACAGGCTAATCCTTTGGTTTCCTGAATATTTGAGTGACTTCTTTAATCAAAAATAGATTTAACCATATAAAGCCAAGGAAGAAATGTAGAACAAGAAGAAGGATGAGATAGAATTTAGATGAAATGTATTTAACGTAAGAAATAGGTAGTTTAACGCCAAGGACACTAATAATTCCATCAAAAGCAAAAGAAGTAGTATTATACTCGCTAAACTATATATCGCTGATATATAGTTGACTAGTATAGACCGAATAAACATATAGATCTATGAATTACATTTGTTAAAAACACAAAATATAACATGTGTACAGGGGATAAGCTGAACAACTTTAAGTACCTTATTACTTGATTCGGATAGGACGTAATTAACCTGTGAATTATAATATACCGTAATACCCCTACCGCCATCAACCTATTTCTTATCTGGAGCGTCAATCAGCTAAATAAAACGATAATCTACATTAATAACACGGGGTTGTTTTGCGTGTATCGAAAGACCGTATCCCTCACCTACTCTCAGACACCCTTACATATACAGTTACATGTGTAAACAAATAACTTACTATTACGATAACACTATTAGTGTTATTGGTTTTATATTTGTAAACACACGTAATTCGCCCGATATTAAATTTATTTTGATGTATTTTAACTACTACAAATCAAGTGATTACACATGTAAACTCAAGCAATAATCAAGTTAAATCACTATAAATAAGCGGCATACACACTTGCTGAATGTTTGGTATTCACAATCAACTTTATCAGTCTTATATTAAGTTATGTTAATAAATGTAAACTCGTATCACCCTGCATTGATTTACATTATTAAATACAGTTATTTTACGCCTTGTTTACTTCTGTAAATAGACAAGACTGTAATCACCCTGCTGTAAAGATGAATATATAACATGTAAAGCCAAAAACCACTACACGCATTGACATAATATCAACAAGCAATATAACCTACCCCATTCTATTTGCTTGATTCAGATAAGATGTGATTAACCTGTGAATTATTATATATACAAGGAAAGACAGAGTGAATAATATCTGCAAAGAAATCAGCGATACTAACACTTCACATAATACATATAATACGTTTAAAAACAAGGTATTGCACCGTAAAAATATGACAAAAAATCCCTGAAATCATAATTTTAAGTACATATATACCCCGCTTAACTCGACTATCAACAAATAAAAAGTCGGCGCAACCTCAAAATAGAGATTGCGCCGACTTCTAAAGTTTTATTAGCTATTATTATTCAGCTGCACAAACACTGCTCAATTTCTCGAACAATGAGTCAATGCCATTTGCTAACTCTTGGCGAACTTGAATATAGTGTTTCTTAACAAGTCTTTTATTGTGTTTTTCAGCTGGATTATTGATTTTTTGGAATAAATCATTGCGTAGATCAATAGCTCCTTCCATAATAGTAACGATCTCTGCTTGCTTACTTCTGTTAAAGTAAAGGCTTACATAACAGTCTCCAACTACCTCATTTACAATGAAATCTACGTCTTTCTTGATTGTTCTTAAACTTGCCATATCAATATGTTTTAATTTTATGCTACAAAGATAATAAATTTATTCGAATTCAGCACTCGCCTCAGCTATCATATCTACGATATCTCCACTGTTTACTCCCTCAGCACCATAGTATTCACTGGCTTTCTCGCCAGCCTTACCGTGAAAATAGACACCAATAATGGCCGCCGACAACGAATCGTATCCACGAGCCATCAGACCCGAGATATACCCCATAAGGACATCTCCACTTCCAGCCTTGGCCATGCCTGCGCAACCCGTAGAATTAAAGTAAAGTTCTCCATCTGGAGTTACAATCATTGTATGTGCGCCCTTGACAACTATATAAGAATCAATCTGTTGAGACAGCTGCATCACTAGTTCTATCTTATGCTGGTCACTCTCCCACTCTCCAACAAGCCTCTCCAATTCACCGAGGTGAGGTGTAAGAATTGAACCCGACGGAATAAGCTCCAACATCGATTTATCTTCGGCAATAATATTCAGTGCATCAGCATCTATGACCATGCTAAGATTAAGGCTCATAGACTCTAATAAAAGCTCGCGAAGGGCCGCTCGCGTCTTTTGGTGCTTTCCTAGGCCACAGCCAACACCAACGGCCGTATAACGCGCTATATCGGCTGGCAAACTAGAGAAATAGCCTTCTTTATCGCCACTTACCATGGCCGAAGGATTGGTGGCATAGATAGCAAATCGCTCCTCTGACGGCAGGTGAATAGTCACTAGACCTGCTCCTGAACGCAATGCAGACCCCACAGACAACACCGCAGCACCTGCCATGCCCTCACTTCCGCAAATCAGTAATAGATGTCCAAAATCGCCCTTATGAGCGAACTTGGCACGTGAAGCCAGTAATGGTCGTATCATCTCTTGGTCAACAAAATACGCCCCGCTCTGAGCAGAATTTATATATTCAACATCCAAGTCAATGGGGATAACCTCTATCTTGCCTGCGTTCTCGCCTTTTTCGGGCAGCAAACACGATAATTTAGGGAACTCGATCGCAAGTGTAGCATCAGCCTTAACAACAGCACCTTGGCCATTATTCCATTCCGTTGACATACCGCTAGGCAAATCAAGCGATATAACACGATTTGGTAAAGCGTTGATTATCTGCACGATAGACTCTATTTCTTTAGACAGCTCACCACGAAAACCAGAGCCAAGAACAGCATCGATAACACAAGCTGAATCTGGCAGGTTAATACAATTAGAATCAGCTAGCGAGCCATCCTCACCAAACGCTAAATAGTTAATACTAACGCCTTTAGGTAAACGAGAAAGATTGAATTTACACTCTTCGCTAAGCAGCTTCTTACCAAAGACCATATACAAACAGCACTCATAACCAGCATTATAGAGCATGCGCAACATTGCCAGCCCATCACCACCATTGCCGCCTTTGCCCACAAAGAAGCACAATGGGTTCTCCTGAGCCACATTATTACACATCCATTGAGCCATAGCCTCTGAAGCACGCTCCATAAGTCCTATCGACTCAATAGGCTCATTAATAATTGTTTGTTTATCAGCTTGTTTGATTTGCTCTCCAAGTAATATTTTCATGGTCAAAGTATTTTTATAAAAAAGAAGTTGCCTCAATAATGAAACAACTTCTAAAATCTATTAGCAACTAGGCACCGAAGTTATCGTACATGATATTTTCAGGTTGCACACCCAGTTCATCAAGCATTGCTGCCGTGGCTGAAGTCATCATTGGAGGTCCACATAGGTAGTACTCAATGTCCTCTGGAGATTCGTGGTTACGAAGATACTCCTCGAAAATAACCTTGTGGATGAAACCTACGCTACCAGTCCAGTTATCCTCAGGCTTAGGCTCTGACAGTGCTATGTTAAACTTAAAGTTAGGGAACTCCTTCTCGATTTCTTCAAACTGATCCTCGTAGAAAATCTCACGTGATGAACGTGCTCCATACCAGAATGTTACAGGAACATCTGTCTTCTCTGTCTTAAACAGATTGAAGATATGAGAACGCATAGGAGCATCTGTCTTCTCTGTCTTAAAC
>JAWXTS010000112.1:0-3582 GCA_044433305.1 Rikenellaceae bacterium
CTTTCGAGGGTCTATTCTTCGGTCTAGGTGCTGACGGTACTGTAGGTGCAAACAAAAACTCTATCAAAATCATCGGTGAGTCTACAGACAAATACTGTCAGGCTTACTTCTCATATGACTCTAAAAAATCAGGTGGTTATACATCATCTCACTTGCGTTTCGGTGACAACCCTATCCAGTCACCTTACCTAGTAACGACTCCAGACTTCGTAGCATGTCACGTACCTTCTTATGTTGGTAAATACGACTTGTTGAAAGGTCTTAAAGATGGTGGTTCTTTCCTTTTGAATAGCGTTAATGATGCTGAGGCAACAAAAGCATCATTGCCATGCGATATGAAGAAATATTTGGCTGAGCACAATATCAACTTCTATATCATCAACGCAACAAAGATCGCTGCCGAGCTAGGTCTAGGTTCTCGTACCAACACCATCATGCAGAGTGCGTTCTTCAAAATTGCAAACGTAATTCCTTTCGAGCAGGCTGTTGAGCAGATGAAAAAATTCATCTACAAGAGCTACGGCAAAAAAGGCGAGGATATCGTAAACATGAACTACGCTGCTGTTGACAAAGGTGCTTCAGAGGTAGAGAAAGTTGAGATTCCTTCAGAATGGGCTTCTATCGAGGTTAAAGCAGCTGAGGCTGTTGCTTCTAAAGCACCAGAGTTCGTTGCTAAGATCGTTGAGCCTATCAACAACCTTAAAGGTGACGACCTTCCAGTTAGCGCATTCCTAGGCCGCGAAGACGGTACTTGGGAGAACGGTACAGCAGCATACGAGAAACGTGGTATCGCTTCTAGCGTTCCTCAGTGGGATGTCGAGAACTGTATCCAGTGTAACCAGTGTGCTTACATCTGTCCTCACGCAGCTATCCGTCCATTCCTTATGACTGAGGAAGAGGCAGCTGCTGCACCAGAGGGTTGCGTAGGCAAACAAGGTCTTGGCCAAACTAAAGCATACAAATTCCGTATCCAGGTTAGCCCACTAGACTGTACAGGTTGTAACAACTGTGTTGACGTTTGTCCTTCTAAAGTTAAGTCTTTGGTAATGAAACCACTTGCATCTCAGATGGTTCAGGATGCAAACTGGCACTACCTTAACGATGTTGTTGGCTATAAAGAGAATGTTGTCGACAAGATGCAGTCTGTCAAAAACAGCCAGTTCGCACAGCCATTGTTCGAGTTCTCTGGAGCTTGTGCAGGTTGCGGTGAGACATCATATATCAAAACAATCTCTCAGCTATTCGGTGACCGCATGATGGTTGCGAATGCTACAGGTTGTACATCTATCTACTCAGGTTCTGCTCCATCTACTCCTTACTGTACAAACAGCGAAGGTCATGGTCCAGCTTGGGCTAACTCATTGTTCGAGGACAATGCAGAGTTCGGTTTGGGTATGCAGGTTGGCGAGGAGAAACTTCGCGACGGCCTCGAGCTTAAGATGAAAGCCGTTATGGAGGGCAGCAGCTCAGACGAGCTTAAAGCCGCTATGGCAGAGTGGATTGAGTCTCGCGCATTTGCAGCAGCAAGCAAAGAGGCAACAGCGAAATTGATTCCTATGTTGGAGGCTAGCTCTTGCAGCACTTGCAAAGAGATCCTAGAGATGAAACAATTCTTGGTTAAGAAATCACAATGGATCATCGGTGGTGACGGTTGGGGTTATGACATCGGCTTTGGCGGTGTAGACCACGTACTTGCATCAGGTCACGATGTAAACATCCTTGTTGTCGATACAGAGATTTACTCAAACACAGGTGGTCAGTCATCTAAATCTACTCCAGTAGGTGCAGTTGCTAAATTCGCTTCTGCGGGTAAACGTATCCGTAAGAAAGACCTAGGCGCTATTGCGATGACTTATGGTTATGTTTACGTTGCACAGGTTGCAATCGGCGCAGACCAGAGCCAATACCTAAAAGCTCTTAAAGAGGCTGAGGCTTATCCAGGACCATCATTGATCATTGCTTATGCACCATGTATCAGCCACGGTATCAAGGGCGGTATGACTCAGACTCCATCTATCTACAAAGATGCAGTTGCTTGTGGTTACTGGCACCTATGGAGATACAACCCACAGAATGAGAACGAAGGCAAGAACCCATTCATGTTTGACTCTAAAGAGCCAGATTGGAGCAAGTTCCAAGCGTTCATCAACCGTGAGGTTCGTTATACTTCATTGATCAAAGCGTTCCCAGCAGAGGCTCAAGAGCTATTTGCAGCAGCTGAGGAGAATGCAAAATGGAGATACAACGGCTACCAACGTGTTGCTAGCTTCGGTTTCGAGAAATAGTCTCTTTTCCGAGTTCTAAATAGAAAACGCCCCGCAATTTTGTGGGGCGTTTTTGCGTTTTATACACTAGCGATACATATTTTCTTATAATCTTAATTATCTTTGTGGTACAAACCTTTAATTAGATAGAAATTATGAAAAGACACATCATTCGCTCCGCAAAATACCTAGCTTGGATGCTAGTACTGTTTACGGCAATCTTTGTGGTCATGAATTTGACTAAAACGAGTGCTGTTCAGGGTGTCGACGGCTTTGTTCAGATGATGAGCAGCAAGAAGGGGCCGATGTTGGTGTTTGTTTTGATCGCCCTAGCGGCAGTTTACCCTCTGGCAGGGTTTATGAAGCGCACGGTCTATGGCACTTTGCCAAAAGAGGACATTGTCGATGTGATGAAGGAGCTGGGCTTCAAGATGAGCGAGTATAAGGACGAATATATGGTCTTTAACGCCTCTAGCCCTATAAAGAAGTTTGCTATGTACTTCGAAGACCGCATAGAGATCGCTTTCGATGGCGAGAATATGACCATCGACGGCATGCGCAAGGAAGTTGTACGAATAGAATATAGATTTAACAAATTGTTGATTTCGCGAGGGGGAAATGAATAACGAAAGGCTATATAAGAGGTGTTTGGGCGGCGTTAAGGTGTCTCGAGGCGTAAGGTTTGCGCTTTTCGGGGGCTTTGCGGCCTTGTTTTTGGCTTTTTCGGTTGGGGCTAAGGCTTCTTCGAACGACCAGAAGCTGGGTTCGAATATGCGCATGCTGGCCGAGATTATGCGAACGCTCGACGTCAATTATGTCGACACGGTTGACACCGACGAGATGTTGACCACCGCGGCCGCGGCCATGACTCGTAAGCTCGACCCCTATACCGAATATATCCCCGAGAGCGCGATGTCTGACTTCGAGTTTATGACCACGGGCAAATATGGTGGCATAGGAGCGCTTATCCGCACCAAAGGTGAATATACAGCAATTTCAGAACCTTATAAAGACACTCCAGCCGACAAGGCGGGCCTCAAGGCTGGCGATATGATATTGGCAGTCGATGGGGTCGATATCAAGAATTTCGATAGCTCTAAGGTTAGCGATATGATGAAGGGCACCCCCGGCACCAAGGTTGTCTTGACCATCCGCCAACTCACTAGTGATCAGGTAGTTGAAGTGCCAATTATTCGCGACCGCATCGTTGTTTCGGGCGTGAGCTACTATGGCATGGTTGCCGACAGCGTGGGCATTATCGTCCACAACCAGTTTACCGAGGATTGTAGCAACGATATCCGCAAGGCCTTCGATGAGC
>JAWXTS010000113.1:0-3565 GCA_044433305.1 Rikenellaceae bacterium
ACTACTGAAAGTTTAAAACTCATTGTGTAGTCTCGCTGTGTCCGCTTGACATACTGTTGGTTAATCGTTTTTCCCATAGTTTTACTCTTTTTTAGTGTAAACCTATTTCAGGACGGGACATCTTTAAGATACTTTTCAAAGCCCCAGTAAATTACTAGGGCTTTTTTATGTCGTTTGAAATTCACTATCTTTGTTGCTCAGAAAATAACCAATACTATCATGAACAAATTTGAACACTATATAAAAATGATTCCCGTGGGAGAGTACATAGCCCAGTACAGAGACTGCGACAAGTTCATAGGATTCTGCAAGGAATGTAAAAACTACGGCACATTATGGGCTTGCCCTCCATTTGAGAATGACCCAACACCTAAGATTTCGGCCTACAAATACGCTTATATAATAGGCACAAAGGTTTATGTAGACGAGCAAACACGCCACTCGGTAGACACCGTAGAGCAGCGCACAAAGCTGACTTATGATATACTACTAGATATAAGAAAGGTAATTGACGCTAGGCTCATAGAGCTTGAGAAAGAAGCTGCAAAGGCCCTAGCCTTTTATGCAGGAAGCTGCCGCCAATGTACAGACAACATCTGCACTCGCAAGCAGGGAGCACCATGTGTCAAGCCCGAGCTTATGCGCAGCTCACTAGAGTCTGTGGGATTCGACATCGCGCTAACAACATCCCAGCTGCTGGGCATAGAACTTAAGTGGAGCACAGACCATATACTGCCCGAGTATTTCACATTGGTAAGCGCATTATTCACAAATCAAGAACTCGAAATACAGATGTAGAGCACTGATATATTAAGGCACAAGAAAAGGGTTAAGATTCCAACCATAACGGCGGCATCTTAACCCTTTCTTATAAAGTTTATTTACTTATTGGCGAGGGCTGGATAAGTCTAGCTACCCAACTCTACCCCACTCAGCAAATAATTATTTTACGCGTGTATAACCGTAAACTGCTGTATCACCAAGCTCCTCTTCGATGCGAAGAAGTTGGTTGTATTTAGCCATACGATCTGAACGGCTCATAGAACCAGTCTTGATTTGACCAGAGTTAGTAGCAACAGCGATATCAGCGATAGTTGCATCCTCAGTCTCACCAGAGCGGTGTGAAGTTACAGAAGTGTAACCGTGACGGTGAGCCATCTCGATAGCATCTAGAGTCTCGCTAAGAGTACCGATTTGGTTAACTTTGATAAGGATAGAGTTAGCGCAACCCATCTCGATACCTTTTGAAAGGTACTCAACGTTAGTTACGAATAGGTCATCACCTACAAGCTGGCATTTGTCGCCGATACGCTCTGTAAGTTTTTTCCAACCATCCCAGTCACCTTCGCTCATACCGTCCTCGATAGAATCGATAGGGTATTTAGTGATAAGCTCCTCTAGGAAGTCTACTTGCTGGTCAGCAGTAAGTTTTTTACCTGTCTCACCCTCAAATTTAGAGTAGTCGTAGATACCATCTTTGTAGAACTCAGATGAAGCACAGTCCATACCGATAGTTACATCGCTACCTGCTTTGTAACCAGCAATCTCGATAGCTTTAAGGATAGACTCGATAGCGTCCTCAGTTCCGTTAAGAGCTGGAGCAAAACCACCCTCGTCACCTACTGCAGTAGAAAGGTTGCGGTCGTGAAGAACTTTTTTCAATGAGTGGAATACCTCAGCACCCATACGCAAAGCCTCGCGGAATGAAGGAGCACCAACTGGGCGGATCATGAACTCTTGGAATGCGATAGGAGCATCAGAGTGAGAACCACCATTGATGATGTTCATCATAGGAACTGGCAAAGTGATAGTGTTTACACCACCGATATAACGGTAAAGTGGCATATCAAGGTAAGCAGCAGCAGCTTTAGCAACAGCCAAAGAAACACCTAGGATAGCATTTGCACCAAGGTTAGATTTAGTCTTTGTACCGTCAAGCTCAAGCATCATTTTGTCGATTGCGCGTTGCTCCAAAGCAGGCACACCCTCCAAAGCTGGAGCGATTACCTCGTTTACGTTTTGAACGGCTTTAAGAGTACCTTTACCTAGGTAGCGACCTTTGTCACCGTCACGAAGCTCTAGAGCCTCATTTTCACCTGTTGAAGCACCTGATGGAACAGATGCACGACCCATAACGCCAGACTCCAAGATTACATCAACCTCAACTGTTGGGTTACCACGAGAGTCAATGACTTCACGTGCTACGATTTTTTCAATTCTCATTTCTTTCTATATTTAGCTATATTGTGTATTCAATAAAGACAACCGCAAATTTAGTCATTTCTTCGGAGAAAAAAAATAGTTACACGTATTTTTTAAATCCTTAACAACTGTTATCTCAGACATTAGCACAGAAATCTAGCCTCGACGATTAGACGACTTGTGGGCACTGCGACCCGAATGTGAACTCTTATGTGGTTTATTATTAGATTGTCGTGTAGACGATTTTTTACCCGACGCACTAGGACGAGAGCCTGAACGTCCCTCATAACCTCCGCCTGCTGCTGCCTTTGTTGGCTTTGTTGGCTTGTTAGGCGAGGTCTTCTTGGCAGGCTGCTTACCCGCACCAGCACCCTTAGAAGCCTGCTCGGTGCCATCAGAATCTTTGATACTGCTAAGCAAAGTATCCAGCTCTGGCTTGGTCAACTCGCGCCAATGTCCCGTAGGAAGTGAGGCCAAGGTGATGTTCATTATTCTCACCCTTTTGAGCCTTGTGACTTCATAGCCCAAAGCCGAACACATACGCCTAATCTGACGATTGAGGCCCTGCGTGAGCGTGATTCTAAACTTCTTAGTTCCCTCCTGCTCGACCTTGCATTTCTTGGTCACCGTACCCAGTATTTTAACGCCACCACTCATGCGCTCAATAAAGCTAGGCTCTATGGGTTTATCAACCCACACCTCGTACTCCTTCTGATGACTATTGCCTGCACGTAGAATCTTATTTACGATGTCACCATCATTTGTAAGCAGCAACAAGCCCTCAGAGTCTTTGTCCAAGCGACCTATATGGAATATACGTGTAGGATAATTTATAAAGTCTACAACATTGGTTTTGTCGGTGGTATCGGTGGTACTACTAATACCAACGGGCTTATTCAGCGCAAGGTACACATATTCAGTCTGAGACTCAATGAGCAGTCCATTTACCCTAACCTTATCAGTCGGTTTGACCTTAGTTCCCAAGGTGGCAACCTTACCGTTAACCGTAACGTTATTACTTTCTATATAACGGTCGGCCTCTCTGCGCGAACAATACCCCGAGTCGTTGATAAATTTATTAAGTCTAATTTCCAAACTGCTTCAATGTTAGATGTAGGTGCAAAGGTAAACATAATAGCTTATGAATCGAAACCTAGTTCCAAAAATTAATTTATTTGAATAAAATTCTTTAAAAATCTTAATAAATTTTGGAGATTTATAAAATGTTTGTATCTTTGCACAACCAAAACGAAACACGGTGTGGTAGTTCAGCTGGTTAGAATACCTGCCTGTCACGCAGGGGGTCGCGGGTTCGAGTCCCGTCCATACCGCTAGAAATAGGATAGATAACATTTATGTTGTT
>JAWXTS010000114.1:0-3446 GCA_044433305.1 Rikenellaceae bacterium
TATATAGAGGTGGTGTCTGAGAGTCACGTTCTTGAGCACCTTCAAGAGGTAGAATCCCCATCGACCGTCAACGAGGAGTATATGCACGAGACGATAGTCAGAGAGCATTCTCACGTTATCAATATAGCCCTTGTGGGTAATCCTAATAGCGGTAAAACGTCTCTGTTCAATGCACTTTCTGGTGGTAGCGAGCATGTAGGAAATTATAGCGGTGTTACGGTAGATTCTAAACTCGGACACTTTAATTATAAAAATTATAGGATTAATATCACCGACCTACCGGGTACTTATGCTCTGTCTGGCTACTCGCCCGAGGAGCTTTATGTTCGTGACCATATCACAGAGAAGGCTCCAGATATTGTGCTTAATGTCGTTGCTGCCTCTAACCTTGAGCGCAACTTGTATCTTACCACCGAGCTGATAGATGCCAATGTGCGTATGGTAGTTGCACTCAACATGTATGACGAGTTGGAGAATGAAGGCTCGAAACTAAACCATGACCTTCTGGGTAAAATGCTAGGCACGGTTATGGTGCCTGTTGTTGCGCGCAAGTCTGTGGGTATAGAGAACATGTTGGATAACATAATCTCTGTTTTCGAGAATAACAACAAAGATTTACGTCATATACATATCAATCACACTCCCGTTATAGAGAAGGCTATATTGCGCCTTACAAGCTCTATGAAGGAGAATATAGCAGAACTTCCACCTTGCTTTCCTCCACGCTACTGGGCACTTAAGATGCTCGAAGAGGATAAGCATGTTGAGAAAACGCTTTCTGGTGCAGAACACTATTCAGAGTGGGTCGCTCTAAGAGATAAGGGCATAAGGCATATAAACCGTGACCTGAGCGAAGATGTCGAGACGGCACTTACCCGCGAGAAATACGGTTTTATCGAGGGCGCGCTGCTCGAAACTTTTGTTCAGGGTAACAAGGGCGATAGCCACCGCAACCTGCGCATAGATAGGCTCGTTACTAGTCGCTACTTTGGTTTTCCGATATTTATAGGCCTTATGGTCTTGACGTTCTGGGCTACATTTACCCTTGGTGCTTACCCTATGGAGTGGATAGAGATGTTGGTTGAGCTATTGGCCAACTTCATGGATTCGATTATGAACGATGGTCCACTAAAGAGCCTTGTTGTAGATGGTATTATAGGTGGTGTGGGTAGCGTTATCGTCTTCTTGCCTAATATCATGATACTATATCTGTTTATATCACTTATGGAGGATTCAGGATATATGGCGCGTGCAGCGTTTATCATGGATAGGATAATGCACCGCATAGGCCTACATGGCAAGTCCTTTATTCCGCTAATCATGGGTTTTGGATGTAACGTGCCATCTATCATGGCCACGCGAACCATAGAGAGTCATAGTAGTAGGATAATCACCATACTTATAAATCCTTTTATCTCGTGCAGTGCGCGACTACCAGTGTTTATTCTTCTGGCAGGAGTGTTCTTTCCTAACTATCCGGGGCTTATGGTTGCGGCAATGTACTTCTTGGGTATTGCTGTGGCTGTTATCTCGGCACGTATCATGCGCCAGTTTATCTTCAAGAAGGATGAAACTCCTTTCGTTATGGAGATGCCTCCTTATCGTGTGCCTACCACACGTTCGGCATTGAAACATATGTGGGATAAGGGTGCTCAGTATCTTCGTAAGATGGGTAGCTTTATACTCTTGGCCTCTATTATCATTTGGTTCTTGAGCTACTATCCACGTGTAGAACAACCTGCTGTTTCGTCTGATGCAGCTATTGAGTTTGCTGACTTGACCCCTGAGATGGAAGATTCTTATTTGGGTCGCTTGGGTCACTTCTGCGAGCCAGTGATGAGACCACTTGGCTTAAATTGGAAAGCCAGCGTTGCGTTATTATCTGGTGTTGCAGCCAAGGAGGTCGTTGTGTCTACCTTGGGTGTGTTGTATGACGATGATGATAATGCCCCTCTAACTACAAAACTTATAGAGTCTAATGACTATACTACGGGTTCGGCTCTAGCATTCATGATATTCATTTTGCTCTATATTCCTTGTACGGCTACTGTGGTGGCTGTTTATAAAGAGACAGGCTGGTGGGGATGGGCCGTAGTTTCTGTGGTCTATACAACTGCTGTGGCGTGGTTATTGGGATGCTTAGCCTATAACCTAATGAATATATTATGATTTCTCAGAATATAATTGTAGCAGCGATAGTGCTTTGTGCCTTTGTGCTTACGGTGCGAGGTATAGTCAAGCGTTATTGTTCTAGAGGCAAAGATAGTGGCTGCTCTGGTTGTGACTGTGGTTGCTCTGGATGTGACTCGCACAAAAACCATCCTTACTAGATACAATTAAGGGAATGACTACAATATACTTGTTGGTCATTCCCTTTTTCTTATTATTCTATCTAATCTATTTCAGATATTTGTCTAGCCAGTTGTAGAACTCAGTGTGCCATACGATAGCGTTCTGTGGTTGGAACACTTGGTGACCCTCGTTCTCAAAGAACAGTAGGCGTGATGGTACTCCCATAAGGCGTGCTGCCGTAAAGGCCTGAAGGCTCTCTGTATAAGGTATGCGGTAGTCCTTGGCTCCAGTGATGATAAGTATTGGAGTGTCCCAGTTCTGAACAAACTTGTGAGGAGAGTTGGCGAATGTGCGTTTTGCTACTGCATCCTCGCTCCAGTAAGAACCTTTCATGTCGTTGTTTGGGAACCAAAGCTCCTCTGTTGCACCATACATGCTCTCAAAATTAAACATGCCACAGTGTGCGATGAAAGCCTTGAAACGCTTCTGGTGGTTGCCTGCAAGGAAGAAGGCAGAGTAGCCACCATAGCTAGCACCAACGCAACCCAAGCGGTCCTTGTCTACAAAGTTCTCTGTTGCAACATCGTCTATGGCAGATAGGTAGTCCTTGATGTTCTGACCGCTATAATCGCCAGAGATTTGATCCAACCACTCTTGACCGAATGATGGTAGTCCCCTGCGGTTTGGAGCAACAACAATGTAGCCCTGTGCGGCCATGGCTTGGAAGTTCCAGCGGTAGCTCCAGAATTGGCTTACTACACTCTGAGGGCCTCCTTGGCAGTATAGTAGAGTAGGGTACTTTTTATTCTCGTCGAAGTCTGGAGGTAGTATCACCCATGTCAACATCTGTTTGCCATCTGTTGTTGTAACCATGCGTTTGCGAACCTCGCCCATTTTGATGTTGTCGTAAATCTCGGCATTGGTGTTTGTGATTCGCTCCATCTTGCCGTCTTTGATGTCGACGCTGTAAAGCTCTGTTGGCGAGCTTATCGTTGTCATCTCTGCCACAACGGTGTTCTTGCCACCTAGGCTAAAGGCGTTGATGTCGTGGTCGCCCTGAGTGATAACTTTCACTGGGCTGCTGCCGTCTGCCTCTACCTCGCATAGTTGGTAAGTCGCGCTGATAGAAGACAAGAACATATCGGAAGAGCCCC
>JAWXTS010000115.1:0-3413 GCA_044433305.1 Rikenellaceae bacterium
CACTCTTGGTGTAATACATAGTGCTCTCATCTGCCGAGATGCCGTAAGAATCTATGCCGTCCTCGACGTTTGTCAGCTGCTGAGCGTTTCTACCCTCAAGGTCGCTGCTCCATAGCTGGTTGCTGCCACTGCGGTCAGAAAGGAAGTATATCTTGCTGCCGTCAGCCGAGAAACTTAGAGAGCTTTCGTTTGATGTGCCGTCACCAAGACATACAGCCTCACCACCCTTAGGTGTTGTCTTGTATATGTTGGTTATGCCTTTGTTGTCGGCCATGCTGTATCTTGTTACAGTGTAGATTACGGTTTTGCCGTCGGGTGAAACTACGCTCGAACCCACGCGTCCCATCTTCCACATTACCTCAGCCGATAGTATGCCAGCATCTTTTTCGGCCTGAGTTAGTGAGTTGTCTATTTTCATAGCTTCGTTTTTTGTTGTTGCCACTGCCGATAGTGTTGCCGCTGAAAGCAGTGTTAGTAATAATTTTCTCATGCTTTGTTATTTTGGTTTTTTCATTTCTTTATAAACGTCCATTACATCCTTTATAGTGCCATAACTTTGGTCTATGGCCTGCTTGGCTTGTAGCTCATCCAGCCACTGGGCTTGGGTTATGCCCTCTATGGTTTGGGGGGTAAGGGCCTGCTCGCCACTATAACTCATATCATACCACCATGTGCGCTTTATCACCTGTTTGCCATTCATGGTGTATGTATGCAGGGTTTGGGTTATAAGCTCCTCGCGCCTAATATGTTCTAGCTCTAGTCCGCACTCCTCGCTCACCTCGCGCACAGCACAGTCCTCAATCTTCTCGCCTTTCTCTAGCTTGCCCTTGGGTAGATCCCAGCAATCGTTGCGATATATCATTAGAATCTTGTCATCTTTGCACACCACGCCTCCTGCGGCCTCCACCAGCCAAAGTACAGATTGTTGTTTTAAATCAACCATCTTGGCCTCGCTTTTAGATATTAATTCTACATATTTGTTTTTCTGAAGAATTTTTAACATCTTTGTAGTGCTCAGCTCTGCTTGGTCGAAAACTACTGCACCAGAAGTGGGTTTTGAGTCGAATGGCGAGTTCGCCATTTCGATATATTTTTCTAATATATAGACCTTATACATAACGATTATGAATGATATAGCTAAACAAATAGCCGAAAGTTTACTGCAAATTAAGGCAATTAATTTAAATCCAGCAAATCCTTTTGTGTGGGCTTCGGGCTGGCACTCTCCAATTTACTGCGATAACCGCAAAGTTTTGTCTTTCCCACAGGCTCGCAAACAGGTTTATACTGCCATGGCTGAGCTTATAAAAGAAAAATATGCCGACGTAGATATTATAGCAGGTGTGGCAACAGGTGCCATAGCTATGGGTATGTTGGTTGCCGAGCTTCTTGGTAAGCCATTTATCTATATCCGCTCTTCGGCCAAGTCACATGGTATGGCTAACCAAATTGAGGGTGAGTATAAGAACGGTGCTAAAGTCGTTGTTATAGAGGATCTTATATCGACAGGTGGTAGCAGTCTTAGTGCTGTTGAGGCTCTGCGTGAGGCCAAAGTCGAGGTGTTGGGTATGGTAGCAATCTTTACCTACGGCTTTAAAATCGCTGAGGATAATTTTGCAAATGCTGGGGTTACTCTAGATACATTGAGCAATTATAATACCCTTATTGAGCTAGCAGCAGCCTCAGGCAGCGTAACGCCTGAGCAACTAGAGACATTGCACCAGTGGCGTGAGAATCCATCTGTTTGGGGTAAATAAATTTTTTATAAACAATTATGTCGTTACAAAAATATACAAGCAAGCAGGTTCAAATTCTAAGACCTGCTTCAGTTATCTATTTCGCACTTTCGAGCTTCAATAACTTTACTCCTATCATAGCTGATAAGGTTGAGGACTGGAGTGCTAATGATGATACATGCAGCTTTAAGGCTAAGGGTTTTAACGTTGGCCTTAAGATGGTAGAGCGTACACCCAACGAGTGCATCAAGATTGAGGGAGACGATAGTTCTCCTATGCCCTTCACTTTCTGGTTGCAGATGAAGGAAATGGCCGAGTCTGACACGCGTGTGCGTATAGTGCTCCATGTAGAGCTAAATATGATGATGAAGATGATGGTTGGAGATAAGCTTCAGGAGGCCGTAGATACCATGGCTGAGAAGATTGCCGAGAGCTTTAATAATGCCCCAATTTAATATACCCAGCATATATGAAAGTTATAGAAACACATAGCTTGTCTGAGTTTTCTGCTGCCGCTGCTGCAATCGTAGAGGCGGCCAGCGAGTATAGTGTAGTGGCCTTCTATGGTCAGATGGGGGCAGGTAAGACCACGCTAATATCGGCTATCTGTGATGTTATGGGCGTTGAGCAGAGGGTTACAAGCCCAACTTTTGCCATAGTAAATGAATATGTATCTGCCTCAGAGCGCACCATATATCACTTCGACGTCTACCGTATAAATAAGATAGACGAAATCTATGATATGGGTTATGAGGAATATTTTTATAGCGATGGCCTTAGTCTTGTTGAGTGGCCAGAGCTTATCGAGCCTCTACTTCCCGAGGATACTCTTGTTGTTAAGATTGAAGTGCTAGGCGAGGATTCGCGTAAGATTACTATCGGTTCTGCTAACGATTAGGTTCGTTAAGGGTAGTCTGTGGTATGTTGTGAGTCTTGGCTTGTTTGTCACACACCCCGTGTGCTGGCTGCTAGTTTAGATTCCTCTATCTGTCGCACACTCTGTGTGCTGGTTGGCTAAGTTCTGAGTTGGTGACTGTCGCACACCCCGTGTGCTAGTCCATGCCTTTATATAGGTCTACTTCACCAGTTTCCACCTTGCGGTACATATCGGCTAGTGCTGCCACCACAGGCGAGATAAGTGTCATAACGTCATTTATGTAAGGGTCATTGTCATTGCCCTTGTTTTTGATTCTAAGTAACACAACAGCATATAGGGCCTTCATGAATAGCTCGACGTCGCTCATATCCTTGCGTCCTAGACGTTCCTTCATGCCTGGAATCTCGGCCTCTACATTTGAATATACGGCGCGGTAGTCAGCTCCGATAGGGAACTTAAGTAGCTGGAGATGAAGGTTGTTCATGTCGTCTATAAGGTGCATGGTGTGGTCAAGGTGACCATTTTGCTCCTTGCCTTCCTCGCGCAGAAGATTGATAATATCCATATACCAGATAAGAATATCTTGTTGCTGCATCTGGTCAAGACCCTCGAAAGGCTCTATAAGGTGCGCAAAAATATCCTTGGGGCTAAATTTCAATGCACGAAGCAAATCCTCTAGTTGCCAAAGGTATAGTATGTACTCGGCGATATTTTCTTTTCTCTTACTCTGAGCTGTTAACATAGCGGTAAATTATTGATGTTGTGTGGTTTAGTCCTCAAAATCCAAATTGGAATAATTC
>JAWXTS010000116.1:0-3379 GCA_044433305.1 Rikenellaceae bacterium
CCGATCGCTTTGGTGTGGGTCAGATTCCACGCCCAGGGGGTGATAAGATTGGTCGCCGCCGCCTAGATACTCACTTTATGGGCTTCCAGAACTTGGGTGCCGAGTTTGAGTATGACCCTTCTACAAGCTTCTTTAAGGTCAAGGCCAAAGAGCTTAAGGGTTGCTATATGCTCTTGGACGAAGCCTCAGTGACGGGTACTGCCAATATCATTATGGCTGCCGTGCTGGCCAAGGGAACAACAACCATATACTATGCCGCTTGTGAGCCTTATATCCAGCAGCTGTGTAAGATGTTGAACCGCATGGGTGCCAAGATTTCGGGCATAGCATCTAACCTGCTTACCATTGAGGGTGTAGAGAGTCTTGGTGGTACAGAGCACACTATGTTGCCAGATATGATAGAGGTCGGTAGCTTTATAGGTATGGCTGCCATGACCGACTCAGAGATAACCATCAAGAACGTGTCTTTCGATAACTTGGGCATTATCCCTTCACAGTTTAGACGTATGGGCATAAACTTTGAGCAGCGTGGAGACGATATCTATGTGCCACGCCAGAAGGAGTATGTCATAGACAGCTTTATAGATGGTTCTATTATGACCATTGCCGATGCTCCGTGGCCAGGTCTTACGCCCGACTTGTTGTCGGTGCTGCTGGTTACCGCCACTCAGGCTAAAGGCTCGGTGCTGGTACACCAAAAGATGTTTGAGAGCCGTTTATTCTTTGTAGATAAACTTATAGATATGGGTGCTCAGATTATTCTGTGCGACCCTCACCGTGCCACTGTCATAGGACACAACCGCAATATTAAGCTTAGAGCTACGACCATGTCTTCGCCCGATATACGTGCTGGTGTGGCGTTGCTTATTGCGGCCATGTCTGCCGAGGGCACAAGCGTAATACAGAATGTGGACCAGATAGATAGAGGTTACCAGAATATAGACCAGAGACTAAACGCCCTAGGTGCACAGATAAAACGTATAGAAATAAAATAATCACAGATATGAAAAAAACTTTAACCTTGCTCAAAGCCGCAGCACGAAGAGTGAGCCACCCTGTTTTCTATGTGGCGTTGTTGTTCTCGTCGTTGATGTGGTTTGTGACCAAGATGAGTATAGAGTATAGGGAGATGGTAATTATTCCTGTGAGCATAGAGAGTCAAAATTTTGAAGTTGTTTGTAACGTTCAATCTACGGGGTATAGACTACTATTGAACAATATGTTTCCGCGTTCAAACAAGATAGAATTATCTTTAGCGGATTTGGGTGTGGTTACAACGGACGACTCTCCAACTTATGTTAGTGTCACTCCTTATGCTCTCTACAATGCTATCTCAGGGCGCATGGATCACCTCAGGGTTCTGAACGTGTCTACCTCATTATATGTTAAGCGCAACAATGAATAAAGTCGGACTTACGGGTGGCATAGGTAGTGGCAAGAGCACGGTCGCTGAGTTTTGGCGTAGTCTGGGGATTCCTGTATACGACTCCGATTCTCAGGCGCGCAGGGTTATGAATAGCTCGATGGAGGTTGTAGAGGCAGTGAAGGAGCTGTTTGGCGAGGCTGCTTATTGCGATGGGCAGCTCGATAGGGCTTATATAGCATCTAAGGTTTTTACCGATGTGGCTCTGCTCGAAAAGCTAAACGCCATAGTTCATCCAGCCGTGCAGAAAGATTTTGTGATGTGGAGTGAGCGACAAGATGCTCCCTATGTCATTGAGGAGTCGGCCCTGCTGTTTGAGTGCGGAGCAAGCGAGATTATGGATTTTAATGTGGTTGTTTCGGCCTCGCAGAGCGTGCGCATTGAGCGTGCGTGTAGTAGAGACGGTGTTGGTGAGCAGAAAATCATGGAGCGCATGAATAACCAAATGCCTCAGGAGCGCATGGTGGAGTTTGCCGATTTTAATATTATAAACGAAGAAAGGTTGCTCATCCCTCAGATTATTGAGATTGACAGAACCATAAGAAATAAGATTAACAAATGATAATAACGCTAGGGGATAGTCAGTTAGATTTAGACCAGAAGCCTGCCGTGATGAGCATAATAAACGTTACGCCAGATTCTTTTTATGCTCAGAGCCGTACATTTGATACTCAGTCTGTGAGTGAGAGCATAGAGGTGGCCATAGCTCAGGGGGCTGACATCTTGGATATTGGAGGTTACTCGTCGCGCCCAGGTGCCGATGATGTAGGCGAGAGCGAGGAAGTGCGCCGATTGAGCCTAGGTATGGAGACTGCAAGGGCCGCTGGCGATATTCTGGTCTCTGTGGACACCTTCCGCCCTAGTGTTGTAGAACAGATATACGAGCGTTTTGGGGCTTTCATAGTAAACGATATAACAGGAGGTAGTGAGCAGATGTTTGATGTGGTGGCAAAATACTCGCTGCCCTACATTTGTATGCACAGCAAGGGCACACCCCAGACCATGCAGAGCATGACCCATTATAATGATTTGGAGGGGGAGGTAGAGAGCTTCTTTGGTCAGCGTATCAAGACCATGCAGGGCAAGGGCATAGAGCAGATTATCCTTGACTTGGGTTTTGGGTTTGCTAAGACCTTGGAGCAGAACTATCAGCTCTTTGCTAGCATGGAGCGATTTAACAAACTTAACTGTCCGATGCTGGTTGGCATTTCGCGCAAGTCGATGATATACAAACCGCTGGGCACAGAGCCTGAGCACTCGCTTACGGGCACAACCATATTAAATTGGACAGCACTGAGTCGCGGAGCTAAGATACTACGCGTGCATGATACGGCTCAGGCAGTACAAACTATATCTATGTATTCGCAATTTAAAGATTACCTAATATGATAAAAGCACACGATTTACATAAGAGTTTTGGTAATGTTGAGGTTCTAAAGGGTGTTGATCTGAGCCTTGGCAAATCGGAGGTGGTATCTATTGTCGGACCCAGTGGTGCAGGCAAGACAACGCTGCTTCAGATTCTGGGCACGCTGAGTCAGCCCGATAAAGGATATGTTGAGATTGCAGGGCAGTCTATAAGCTCGATGAAAGACAAGGAGCTTTCGCGCTTTAGGTGCGAGAATATAGGCTTTGTGTTTCAGTTTCATAACTTGCTGCCTGAGTTCACGGCCTTAGAGAATGTTTGCATACCAGCTTTTATAGCAGCTCGCGAGCGCAGGGAGAGTGAACGCAGGGCCAAGGAGTTGTTGGAACTTATGGGCTTGGGAGATAGACTTAAGCATAAGCCTGCTCAGATGTCGGGTGGCGAGCAGCAGCGTGTGGCCATAGCCCGTGCTGTTATCAATGCACCGAGCGTGTTGTTTGCCGACGAGCCTTCGGGCAATCTAGACTCTAAGAACCGCGAGGAGATACACTCTCTGTTCTTTATAACGTGGGAGATGTCGTTGAAGATTT
>JAWXTS010000117.1:0-3277 GCA_044433305.1 Rikenellaceae bacterium
CATCCCTAAGGATGAGAGCCTTATGGTTAACCCAACCAAGATATTCAAGCTTTATGGCTCTGAGTTCTACCATGTTATGGGTCAGAGTGACGACCCTAAGTTGGAAGTTATAGAGATGACCCCAACAAATCCTCAATATAGCCCCATGAAAGTTTATATTGACAAAGCAACTAACCTAGCCACAAAAAGCATAATTAGGGTTGATGATGCCACAAGCATAGAGTTTATCATAGATAAGATTCTGTTTGATATTGGAATCGACTCCTCTACTTTTAACTTTGACCGCTCCAAACATAAGAATGTAGAAATCATAACCTACTAGTTTATAAAAGTATAACGCTTAAGATGTAAGCCCACTGACAGCTCTTTGTCGGTGGGCTTACATTGTTTTATGGGTTTTGGCATACCTTTTGCAAATATACCATACAGAAGCGATGGTGGTAACACCAAGGTTTCTAAGAGAACAAGCAACAAGGTTTCTTCATTTATTTAAGTTTGGGTTAGTAGTTTGGGAGGCAACTCCCGACAAAGGAGGCAGCTGTGAAAGCTCCCTCCTTCTGTTTTTTTATGCCCTTGAAGTTAGCTTACTTTTCAAAAATCATTACCTTTGTAAAGAGCAAAACTTTCATACTTATGAAAAATATTATGGTAACTGGCGCAAATGGCCAGCTAGGAAACGAAATACAACAGCTATCGATACACCAGAAGCAGATGCAATTCTTCTTTACGGACGTTGACAAGCTAGATATAACATCCTTTGAGCAGCTCGAGACGTTTATCCTAGCCCATAATATAGACTGCATAATAAACTGTGCTGCCTACACCAATGTCGAGGCAGCAGAAGACAACAAACAACTCTCAAACGAGATAAACCACCTAGGAGCCAAGACGCTTGCTCTATGCTCTTTGAAGCATGAGACAACGCTCGTTCATGTTTCGACAGACTATGTTTTTGATGGTTCTGCAAACGAACCCTACAAGGAGCAGGATGCAGTGAACCCTAAGAATGTTTATGGAAGCACCAAGCTCGAAGGAGAAAGGGCCATCATAGACTCGGGCTGCAAGAGCATCATCGTGCGCACCTCGTGGCTTTATTCTAGCCATGGCAACAACTTCCTGAAAACCATGCTCAAACTAGGTAACACAAAAGAAAAGATAACGGTAGTATCTGACCAGATAGGTACTCCCACTTGGGCTGCCGACCTTGCCGCGGCAATCATCACCGCAGTCAAGCAACTATCCAGCAAGCCACTCTATGGCGAGATTTTCCATTACTCGAACCAAGGAGTATGCTCGTGGTATGATTTTGCTAAGCAGATAATGGACACGGCCAATCTAAATTGCATGGTAGAGCCTGTTGATAGCTCTCAATACCCAACAAAGGCCGCTCGCCCAGCCTACTCGGTAATGGACAAGTCTAAGATAAAAGCACACTTTGGCATCTCTATACCACAATGGCAAGAGTCAGTAAGCAAATGTATCGAGCTTATTAAATAAAGGGGAACTACAAAGGCACTTTGGTTATGCGTAGCACATCGGTTGTTTTAGACGTAATCTTGTAACGCTCGTCCATGCGACGACCAACAAGCCATACGATATCATCGCTTGAGGTAAGCACAAACTGACGCTTCTTGTCTGGCAACGACACCTTAAGGTCTACAAGCGTATCGCTTATCTTCTTGTGTCCTGTCATACCAAACGGCAAGAAGAAATCACCTTCATTCCAGCGACGCAACGAAAGAGGATAATCCAAACGAGCCTCGTCTACAATAGCCACATTGGCAGGAACCTGAAACGAGTCAAGGTCATCAACATCTATATGCTCGAATGTTATTACGTGACCGCCACAATGCACCCTCTTGGTCTGTTTTGTAACCTCGACAGAGCAAGTATCCTCGTCTGTTATAGGCTCAATGATAATCCTGCCACGGTCTACGTAAGCCACATTATCCTTGCTATAAAAACGTTTGCCCGTACCATTGTCAGCCGACAAAGCCACACACACACCGTCTATAACATCGCCACGGAAGCCACGACGACTCATAAGCTCATAGATAATAAAGTTTAGGGGTACCTGCGAAGTTAGCTTCGAGGGGTCTATAATCGTTGCTGGGCACTCGACAGAAACAATCTGAGCGGCAATCATATCTATGCCTGCATCAATAAAGTTTTGAGCCGCTGTTAGCCTCTCAACATTGGCACGCATAGTATCAGAGAAGTTTGGAGACATCTCTTTTATTCGAGGGATAATACCCAGACGTATCTTATTGCGCAAGTATTTAGTCGACGAGTTAGAAGAGTCTTCACGGTAAGGCACTTTATTGCTTACGGCATACTCGATAATATCTTTTCGCGTAGAGAACAGCAAAGGACGGATAATCTTACCATTGATGACATTGATACCTGTAAGCCCTCTTAGGCCCGTGCCGCGCACAAGGTTTATAAAGAAGGTTTCCACAGAATCATCGGCATGATGTGCAATAGCTAGGTGAGTATATCCATGTTGCTCACATATAGAATTAAACCATTCGTAGCGCAGCCTGCGTGCTACCATCTGCGTGCTGTCGCCACTACGCTCAATCTCGCCAGCGGTATCAAAGCGTTTATTAAACAACTGAAGCCCAAACTGAGCTGCTTGGGTCTCTACAAGAACCTCGTCATCATCCGACTCCTCGCCTCTCAACTGAAAGTTACAGTGAGCAATGCCAACATTAAATCCAGCCTCGACAAAAAGTCGCATCATGACCATAGAGTCCACGCCACCACTCACGGTAAGCAGAATCTTATCATCCTTTGTAGCAAGCTCATTCTCGCTGATATAGTCTAAAAACTTATTTAACAACATATTAACCTACTATATTAATCTCAAATTCAAGATTTACGCCAAACTGCTTTTGCACAGTAGAGCGTATATGCTCTGCAAATGTAATAATTTCTTTGCCAGTTGCACCACCATAATTAACTAAAACAAGAGCTTGACGTGCATGAACGCCCACACTCCCTTGCCTAACACCCTTAAGACCAGCCTTTTCAATCAGCCAACCAGCCGCCAGTTTTATATACGAATCTTTATCTGTATTATAATGTGGCATATTCTCATAGCTCTCAAGTAAAGATTCTACCTTCTGCTTTGCGACTACGGGGTTCTTAAAAAAGCTGCCTGCATTACCTAGTTCAGCGGTATCGGGCAACTTGCTCTGACGAATAGCAATAACAGAGTTACGGATATTCTCTAGAGTAGCTCCACAACGGCTGTCAACCTCGCGCTCAACATCGC
>JAWXTS010000118.1:0-3016 GCA_044433305.1 Rikenellaceae bacterium
AGAACTACTGCCTCAACAGTGTCACCAACTTTCATAAACTCTTGTGCAGAGCGTAGGTGTTGGCTCCAGCTCATCTCTGAAACGTGGATTAGACCCTCAACGCCTGAAGCGATTTCGATGAATGCACCATAGTCAGCCATAACAACGACTTTACCAGATACTTTGTCACCAACTTTAAGTTCTGCGTTAAGAGCATCCCAAGGGTGAGCAGAAAGTTGTTTAAGACCAAGAGCGATACGTTTTTTAGCGTCATCAAAGTCAAGGATAACAACGTTAAGTTTTTGGTCAAGGCTAACGATTTCCTCTGGGTGATTAACACGACCCCATGAAAGGTCAGTGATGTGGATAAGACCATCTACGCCACCAAGGTCGATGAATACACCGTAAGAAGTGATGTTTTTAACTGTACCCTCAAGGATTTGACCTTTCTCAAGGCGAGACATGATGTCTTTTTTCTGAGCCTCAAGCTCAGCCTCGATAAGAGCTTTGTGAGATACAACAACGTTGCGGAACTCTTGGTTGATTTTAACAACTTTGAACTCCATAGTTTTGTCAACGTAGATGTCGTAATCACGGATAGGTTTAACGTCGATTTGTGAACCTGGAAGGAAGGCCTCGATTCCAAATACGTCTACGATCATACCGCCTTTAGTACGGCATTTGATGTAACCTTTGATAATTTCGTCTTTCTCAAGAGCCTCGTTAACACGATCCCATGAGCGCAACTGACGTGCTTTCTTGTGAGAAAGTACTAGTTGACCTTTTCTGTCCTCTGCGCTTTCAACATAGACTTCAACTTTCTCGCCTACTGCTAGCTCAGGGTTATATCTAAATTCGCTGATGGTGATGATACCCTCAGATTTGTAGCCGATATTAACTACAACTTCGCGTTTGTTAACGCCGATAACAACGCCTTCTACAACCTCGCCTACTTGTACTTTAGATAGGGTTTGGTCGTATTTCTCGCTGATAGATTCTTTTGACTCACCATAGATTGCGCTGCCGCTCTCATAAGAGTCCCAATCAAAAGTAGCTAGATCTACTTGTGGCACTGCTGTTGTGCTTACTTTAACCTCGGCTGTTGCCTCGGCTGCTGTTTTTTGTTCTTCTGACATTTTCTTTTAACTTGATAAAAACTAGAAGGTTAGACATTATTTTTTAGCACCGTCATACTATATTAGTACCGGCGAGCTGCAAAGATAACAATTTTCTATTAATTAGAACAATTTTTGCAAACTAATTTAAAAAATTATACCTTTGATAATAAACTTATTACCCTATGGATTCTACAGTCAAGATTATTTGCGAGAACACTGACGACTCGTTATATGTTAAGATGGGCACTCCCTTGTCGGAAGTTGCTGACATTCTTAATCTTAGTACCGCACGCCCACTTATGGCAGCCTATGTAAACAACGACTTGAAGGAGTTGTCATTCAAGGTCTTTGAGCCGATGAATATTCGCTTTATAGATGCTACTCACTTTGCAGGAATGAAGGTTTATGAGAGAACCTTACTTTTTATTCTGCAAAAAGCAGTGTTCGACCTTCACCCTCACAAACAATTAGTAGTGAAATACTCTGTTTCTAAGGGAACGTACTGTGAGATTGAGGGTATAGAGGAGTTGGAGCAAGAGCAGATTGAGCAAATCGAGCAGCGTATGCACGAGATTGTGGACTCTGATATTCCGATAATGTACGAAAAGGTGCTCTCTGCTGATGCCGAGAAGATGTACACTCATCTGGGTATGTATGACAAAATTAGCTTGCTCAGGACGCGCCCTCACCTTTATGTAGATATTTATTCGTTGGCCAACATCTATGGTCATTTTTATGGTGTGCTTGCCCCATCGACAGGTTCTATAAATTTCTTTAAGCTGACCAAGTATTATAATGGTATACATGTTTCGAGGCCACGTGTCTCTAAGCCTGAGCAGCTAAATAAGATTATCCCTCAGAATAAGATGTTCGATATATTCAAGGAGTTTAGACATTGGGTCAATGTTCTTGGTGTGTCGACAATAGGTGATTTGAATCAGAAAATTATAGAGGGCGATGCCAGCGAGTTTATTAAAATTGCTGAGTCTTTGCACGAGAAGAAGTTGGGTTCTATTGCCGATCTTATTGCCGAGCGCAACGTTAACCAAGGCACGCGCATGGTGGTCATCTCGGGTCCATCTTCTAGTGGTAAAACTACCTTTGCAAAGAGGTTGGGTGTTCAGCTTCGCGTGTTGGGGCTTACCCCTGTGTTGATTTCTGTTGACGACTATTTTGTCAATAGAGAAGATACTCCCAAGGATGAGAAAGGCAACTATGACTTTGAGGCTCTTGAGGCTGTGGATGTAAAATCGTTTACACGCGATATGGAGGCTTTAATGCGTGGCGAGGAGGTCGATATTCCGCGCTATGATTTTATTTCGGGCAGGCGTGTGTATGAGGACAAGTTGTTGAAACTCGACGACCGCTCGGTGCTTGTCATTGAGGGTATACATGGACTGAACCCTAAGCTTACGGCAGGCATAGAGGACAATATAAAGTTCAAGATTTATCTCACTGCTCTAACTTCCATCTCTATGGATAATATGACGCGAGTGCCTACCACCGACAATAGGCTTATACGCCGCATCGTCAGGGATTATCGCACGCGTGGTAATAATGCTATGGGTACGCTTAAGATGTGGGACAGTGTGCGTCGAGGCGAAGACAAACACATATTCCCTTTTCAAGAAGAGGCAGATGTTATGTTTAACTCGTCGTTGTATTATGAACTGGCAGTTCTAAAGCCTTATGTTGAGCCGTTGTTGCATGAGATTCCAGACACGGTACCAGAGTATGCCGAGGCGCAGCGAATATTACGCTTTATGGATGCCTTTGTAGCTATAAAGAATGCTGATCATGTGCCTTCAAACTCTATCCTTAAGGAGTTTATTGGATGCAGCTCGTTCACATACTAATATATCTAAGGGCAGTGCTAGGGAAATACCAATCTAGTGCTGCTCTTTTTTTATGTAGTAGGT
>JAWXTS010000119.1:0-2952 GCA_044433305.1 Rikenellaceae bacterium
CTCACAGCCCAAGATAGGCTTGATGCCTTCCTTGCGGGCGGTGTCACAAAATTCCTTGACCCCGTACATGTTGCCGTGGTCGGTAATGGCTATTGCCTGCATACCTAGTTCCTTGGCACGAGCGATAAGAGGTTTGATTGCGGCGGCACCGTCGAGGATTGAATATTGCGTATGTACGTGTAAATGAGTGAATTGTGGCATTTTGGTCTATTCTTCTATTTCTACAAAGGTACAAAATTACCGTTGGCTTACCAATTTTTCTTGTACGATATTTGATAAAGATACATATAAATAGTATCTTTATTAAAACCTAAAAAACCATAGCCTTATGACAGAATCAGATTTTATCACCATCTCAACTTTCAATTCTATGACTGAGGCTCAGCTAGCACAAGCCCAGCTAGAATCGGCAGGCGTGCCTTGCAGCCTTATACACCAAACACTTAATCAGGTAATTCCCATGCACCTAGGCTTTATGACCATAGAACTTATTGTGGCCAGAGAGAATGCCGCGCGTGCACAAGAGCTTCTCTCGGCCGAGTTTGTGCAAGAGAAATAGCCCCCCCCTATAACAAATAGAGCGACCACCCCAGATAAGGATAGTCGCTCTATTTGTGTATAATATTTTGAATCTCTACATATTCAATACATAAGCAAAGATAAGCGGTGCAACGATAGTCGCGTCAGACTCAACCACAAAGCGTGGAGTGTCGACATCGAGCTTGCCCCAAGTGATTTTCTCGTTAGGCACAGCACCCGAATATGAGCCATAAGAAGTTGTAGAATCAGAGATTTGGCAGAAGTATTTCCACAAAGGTACATCTTCCCACTCCAAGTCTTGTGCCATCATAGGAACCACACAGATAGGGAAGTCACCAGCAGTACCACCTCCGATTTGGAAGAAGCCAACGCCCTGACCACCTGAGTTCTCGCGATACCACTCAGTAAGGAAAATCATAGTCTCGATACCATTCTTAACCAAGCTAGGTTCAAACTCGCCCTTGATGCAGTGAGCAGCAAAGATATTACCTGTTGTGCTGTCCTCCCATGCTGGAACAACGATAGGAATATTTTTCTCGCAAGCAGCAACTACCCAGCTATCTTTAGGGTCGATTTCGTAGTATTGCTCTAGAACTCCGCTGCGAATCATTCTGTACATAAATTCATAAGGAAGATAACGCTCGCCCTTATCAGCAGCATCTTGCCATGTCTCTATAAGGTGTTTCTCTAGACGGCGGAAAGCCTCCTCCTCAGGGATGCAGGTATCAGTCACACGGTTCATGTGTGCATCTAGAAGCTCTTTCTCCTGCTCTGGAGTAAGGTCACGGTAGTTTGGCACGCGACGATAGTGAGAGTGAGCCACAAGGTTCATGATGTCTTCCTCAAGGTTGTTTGCTGAGCAAGATATGATTTGAATTTTGTCTTGACGTATCATTTCTGCAAGCGATAGGCCTAGCTCGGCAGTACTCATAGCACCTGCCATTGCAAGCATCATCTTGCCGCCTTGGTTCATGTGATCTTCATAAGCCTTGGCAGCATCAACAAGAGCTGCGGCATTGAAGTGACGATAGTTGTGTGTAATAAAGTCTGAAATAGGACCCTTCATCGTTTTTATGTTTTTTTGGTTTATAATCTTTTTTGCGCCACAAATTTAAGCAGAATAATCTAATCTGAGATAGATTTCTCGAAAAAATGCCAAAGATTGTCTGCTGGCACTGGGGCAGTTACTGTTATTGTCTCTTTCTTTACGGGGTGCTCAAACTCTAGTAGGCGAGAATGTAGGCTTATGCTGCCGTCTGGATTAGAGCGCGCAGCACCATATTTAAGGTCTCCCTTGATATTGCATCCCATGCTCGAAAGCTGGCAGCGTATCTGGTGGTGACGACCCGTAAGCAGTTCGACCTCTATCAAAGAGTACTTGGTTCCAGCTGCCCTAAAGGTGTAATTAAGCCTTGCCAACTTGCTGTCTTTGACCTCTTTATCAAAAGCCTTAGATTTGTTAGTCTTTGAGTTACGCACTATATAATGAGTCAGAGAGCCGCTTTCAGGGTTGGGTCTCTGCTCTGTTACAGCCCAATATATTTTCTTGAAGTCGCGTTTCTTGACAGCCTCGTTTAGGCGTGTTAGTGCCTTACTTGTTTTGGCAAATACGATGGCTCCGCTCACAGGTCTGTCAATGCGGTGCACAACACCCAAATAGACGTTGCCTTGTTTGTTGTCGCGATATTTTATGTAATCCTTGATTGCATCTTCTAGCGAAATATCGCCCGTGTTGTCAACCTGAACTAAATCGCCCGCCTGCTTATTGACAACCATAATATGGTTATCCTCGTAGAGTATATCTTTCTTGTCGAACATTTATAACTTGAATGTAAAAGGTAAAAGTAGGGTTGCATCGTCGATAATAGTTGCCGTGCCTGCACCTGCCATAATAACTCTTATGGGTTGCTGCTGACGGTTCTGAGTATCGACAATAACTTGACGGCAAGCACCACAAGGGTAGCACTCGCGCTCACTAGGGCTTGAGGCTATGGCCAGCGCGACAATCTTGTTCTGTGTAGCCTGATGTCTATAAAGAAGGCATCTCTCGGCGCACATGCCCGAAGGAAAAACCTCGCTCTCTTGGTTGCTGGCAGTGATTATCGTTCCGTCATCCAACAAAGCCGCAGCTCCAACATTGAAATTAGAGTAGGGGGCATAAGATGTACCACAAGCCGCGAAAGCCTGCTCCACAAGTTCTTTGTTTTTGCCTTCTAGCTCGCTTATCGAGTAGCTTGCGTATTTGATTTCTATTTGCCCCATAATTTAGTCCTTTAAGTAGAATTTAACCTGTGTAGACGCAGTAACGGTAATCTGTTTTATTTCCACTGTCTGAGCCTTTGCGCTATCAGCCATAGCTCTCAGACTCACAGAGTTGTAGACGCTAGGTTGATCAAAAGCTCCTATCTCGTA
>JAWXTS010000120.1:0-2798 GCA_044433305.1 Rikenellaceae bacterium
GCTGATCATGTGCCTTCAAACTCTATCCTTAAGGAGTTTATTGGATGCAGCTCGTTCACATACTAATATATCTAAGGGCAGTGCTAGGGAAATACCAATCTAGTGCTGCTCTTTTTTTAATGTAGTAGGTAGAATGTGTAACCCATATATAGTAGGGTGAATATTACGCCCTCGTACCTATCTATCTTGTTTTTCTTGAATGTAAAGGCCGCTATAAAGATAAGTACAGAGGCTATAAACAAGAATAAGATATTGCCTACTGTAATATCGCCAAAAGATAGTTTTGTGGCACTCGCGCTGGCTCCTAACACCAGTAGAATGTTGGATATGTTAGAGCCTACCACGTTACCCAGAGCCATCTCTCCTTTGCCCTTTATTGCTGCTACCACGCAGGTGGCAAGCTCAGGAAACGATGTTCCGGCCGACATGATTGTTATGGCTATTACCGCGTCGCTGATGTTTAGCTGCTTGGCTATCTTGGTCGCGCTATCCAGAAAAACCTCACCTCCACATACTAGTCCTGCAAGTCCTAGTAGTGCAAGCAGAATAGTCAACCACATGGGTTTCTGTTTGGTCTGAACCACAGTCTCTGCCTCTTCGACGTTGGAGTCTGAATCTTTAGATTTCTTTGCCGCAGATATAGTATGGAGAATAAACAGCACAAATAGCACAAGCAATACTAGACCCTCTATGCGAGATATGCTGTCTTTTCCTGTGTAGAATGCCACAAGAGCTATTACTAGAAGCAGTGCCGATGCCATAACGCTAAAAGGTATATCTTTGCGTATATTGCCCTTAGTAAGATTTATGGGAGCTATGATTACGGTTATGCCGATAATGGCCAGTGTGTTGAAGATATTAGAACCCAAAACATTTCCTATCGCCATGTCGCCACTCCCTTTGAGGGCTGCTATGGTGCTGATTATCAGCTCGGGCATGGAGGTGCCTATGGCCACAACCGTAAGGCCGATGATGAAATCTGATATATTGAATTTCTTTGCCAGTGCCGATGCAGCTTCGGTAAATATATTTGCACCTACAAGTATAAGTGTTAGCCCTAGCACAAGATATGCGTAAACCATGTTTTTTGTGTTTTATATTTCAGTGGGCAAAGATAGTTATATTATTGTGTAATGGTTTATGTTGGACTATTTTTTGGATATATAATTGCTGCGGAGAACTAGAAAATCAAAAAAATATTCTAACTTTGATTTAATTAAACTACGTTGACTATGGAAACTAAATTTATGGATATGGCTATCGAGGCCTCAAGAAATAGTGTCGAAAATGGCGGCGGCCCTTTTGGTGCCGTGATTGTGCGAGGTGACAATGTTCTTGCTGTGGCCTCTAATAGTGTGACCCTGAGGAACGACCCTACGGCTCATGCCGAGGTCGAGGCTATACGCTTGGCCTGTGCCACTGAGGGTTCTTTCTCGCTTTCAGGTTGCGATATTTACACCTCGTGTGAGCCGTGCCCTATGTGTCTCAGTGCGATTTATTGGGCAGGGATAACTAGAATATATTATGCCAACACGCGCACAGATGCCAATGATATAGGTTTTAGCGACGACTTTATCTACAATCAGATTTCGCTTGGGGTAGACCAGCGCACTATACCTGCTGTGGCGATGATGCGCGATAAGGCCATCAAGGTTTTTGAGATGTGGAGTGCCAAGGAGGATAAGACGGAGTACTAGGGTGCTTGTCTAGTATGATTCAAAAATAAAGCCTCAGAATCGTTAGATTCTGAGGCTTTAAACTTTTTAAGCTACGAAATTACTTATTTAGTAGCTTTCTTATCGTAGTGTTTCTGATAGCGGCTCATAAACTTATCAACGCGACCTGCGGTGTCTACCAACTTCATCTTACCTGTATAGAAAGGGTGAGATGTGTTAGAAATTTCCATCTTATACACGGGATAGGTTTCGCCATTCACTTCGATGGTCTCTTTTGTTTGAACGGCGGACCTGCACACAAACACGTGGTCATTCGACATGTCTTTGAATGCCACTAGGCGATAATTCTCTGGATGAATACCTTTTTTCATTGTGCTCTAATTTTATTATTAAAAATTTTAGTGCCACAAAGTTAATGCTTTTTACTCAACATACAAGGAATTATAATACTTTTATCGAATTATTTTTCCCCTGCTATTACTAGTGTGTTGAATGTCAGTAACTTGTGTTATTTGTAACTTACGATAAGAATCTTGGATGTAGCCCAAAATTTGTCCTTGTCCAGAATCTCTATGGACTCGACAATCTCGCCCTTGCCAATAACAAACTGGTATGACTCGGCAGGGTGGCTGGTTACAATCTCAACCTTGCTGTGTCCAACATGTATCTTATCCACCGTGCTCATGTTTATCTTGGTGTAAGTTTCTAGCGAGTGGTTCTCGTTAACTTTCAGCGTGCGTCCTATAAATCCAGACTTGTAGACTATCTTGCGGTTTATAAGTTCCTTCTCGACACCCACAATATAGTAGCATGAATTAAGAAGCTCCTCTTGGATCTTGATTTCACCCGAAAGCCCAGCATTGACCGAGTTAAGAACCTTTACGGTGTCTTGAAGCTCGGCAACCTGCACGTTAAGCTCGTTCATCTTGACGTTCATTGTCGAGAGTCTGTTCTTAAGTTCTGTGACCTGAGTGTCTTTCTGAGCAACCTCGTCCTGAAGTTGGCTTATGAGTTTCTCCATGCTCTCGACCTTGAAGTTTGCTGCCGATAATTTTTTCAGGCTTGCCTGCAAAGAGGCTATCTCCTGTTTGTTCTTTATCAGTAGCTGGTCTTGGCTTGAAT
>JAWXTS010000121.1:0-2582 GCA_044433305.1 Rikenellaceae bacterium
TTTTGCATCTCATTTCAGTGGTACCACCAAGAATCGAACTAGGGACACACGGATTTTCAGTCCGTTGCTCTACCAACTGAGCTATGGTACCAACTTTAATTGGTTTGTCATACATTGTTTCTGTTTGACGAGTGCAAAGGTAGACATAAATTCTAAACTTGCAAATTATTTCAAGAAAAAATCACACTTTTAATAAAAATAAGCCCTACCCTTTCTATTTTTAGGGATAATTATTACCTTTGCAAGGTTAATATGTTTAATAAGGTACGACATGAAAATTGCATTAGCTCAACTTAACTACTCAATAGGTGATTTTGAAGCGAACAAAGCTAAAATCATCGACAACATAAACAAGGCAAAACAACAAAACGCAGACCTTGTTGTGTTCGGCGAACAGGCCATAAGCGGTGCACCCGCATACGACCTACTAAACAAAGTGGCATTCCTAGATTTATGCGAAGAAACGCTATTAGAAATAGCTTCCTACTGCACAGACATAAGTGTAATTGTCGGACTCCCTACTTCTAACAACTCAAAAACTATTAGTGTAGCCGCGGTAATACAAAACCAAAAAGTTTTGAGATACGTAGGCAAGAAAACCATTAAGTCTAGAAATGAACTTTACCACATCAAACCGTCTCAGGGTTGCGAATACATTACTATTAACGATAAGAACATCGCTATTGTTGTAGGTGAAGACATAAAAGCTGAACAAGAATATGGCGAAAGAGCTGACTTTATTATTAACATAACTAATGTTGCTTACTCGCGTCGAATCATAGAACGTCGTTATGAATTCTACAAACAACTATCTTACTGCACAGGCAAACCTATAATATATGTAAACAACGTAGGTGGTAGCACAGATATAGTATATGACGGATCGTCAGGAGTGTTCAATGCTCGCGGACAAGCCGTATGCCTTCTAAAATCTTTTGAGGAAGATTTCGCAATAGTAGATAGCGATGAGACCATGCCTGCTATTGAACTTGAATATCAGAACAAAACCCACAACGTATATAAAGCTATCAAGCTTGGCCTTGGTGACTACTTCCGCAAAAACGGCTTTACAAAAGCATGTATAGGTATTTCTGGAGGTATAGACTCGGCCGTTGTTGCTTCTATGGCAACAGAGGTGCTTGGCAAAGAGAATGTCTTTGGCGTGATGATGCCTTCGCAATATTCTACGGACCACTCGGTAGACGACGCTACGGTGCTTGCGAGCAACCTTGGTATTCAAACTGCGCTGGTTCCGATAGCTCCAACCTTCAATATGCTTCAAGAATCTATGAAGCCTGTTTTTGAAGATAGACCATTTGATGTTACAGAAGAAAATATGCAGGCCCGTATTCGCGGTACTATAATGATGTCTGTGGCAAATAAATTCGGTTCTATAATGCTCAACACATCTAACAAGAGCGAGGGAGCCGTAGGTTATGGCACACTATACGGTGATGACATAGGTGCAATAAGCATCATTGGTGACCTATATAAAACAGAGGTGTATGACCTTGCGCGTTACATCAACCGCGACAAGGAGATTATCCCTTCAAACACCATCAACAAAGCTCCTTCTGCTGAGCTTAGACCAGGACAAAAAGACTCGGATTCGATTCCTGACTACGATATGCTAGATGCTATACTATACCGTATGATTGAAGAAGGTCAATCTCGCGAAGAGATTATCAACGCAGGATTCGACGAACAGGACGTTTATCATGTTTATAGCCTTGTGCTTAAGAACGAGTTTAAACGTTACCAGTTCTGCCCTACCCTAAGTATGTCTACTTGTACCTTTGGCTGTGATAGAATCATGCCACTAACTAGCAAATACGGCAACTAGGACCCATGCGCGGAGAGATTAAACACCTAGGTAAGGTTATAGAAATAAATAAAGACTATGTGCGAGTGTCAGTAATGGCTCAGAGTGCTTGTGCGGCCTGCCACGCAAAGAATGTGTGTGGTGCGGGCGACCAGCAGGAGAAAATTATTGACGTGCGCGATGTCCATGATAGTTATGCAATCGATGAAGTTGTAGAAGTATCCATCACTACTCACAATGGAAGTAAGGCTGTGGTTTTGGCCTACCTTATTCCATTTATAATTTTGATGGTTACTCTGCTGCTGATGTTGAATTATGGATATGGCGAAGCGACAGCAGCCTTGGCATCACTTGGTGCTATGGCAGTTTATTACTTGTGCCTATACCTTAGCCGCCATAAAATTGAGCAGAAAATACACTTTACAATAACGAAAACTAACCAAAACTAATATATAACCCAATTAATATGAATGACGTATTATTATTTACTGTCCTATCGCTGTGTGCGCTAGGATGTTTGGCGGCTGTGATTCTATACTTTGTGGCTCAAAAATTCAAAGTATATGAAGATCCACGCATTGACGAGGTTGAGAAACTTCTACCAGGTGCAAACTGTGGTGGTTGTGGCTTCCCTGGTTGCCGTGGTTTATCAGAAGCCCTAGTTAAACAAGACGACATCTCAGCATTGTTCTGCCCTGTTGGAGGTGCTGCGACTATGGCTGCTGCTGCTGGCTATCTTGGCAAAGCGGCTCCAACAGGG
>JAWXTS010000122.1:0-2453 GCA_044433305.1 Rikenellaceae bacterium
GTAAACATCAAAGTAGGGTCATTTTTTACGACCATAGGAGCCGATGGATAGATGCTATGTTGCTTACTTGCAAAAAAATCTAAAAACGTTTGGCGTATCTGATTTGCATTCATAATATAAATAAAGGTATTTTCGTTTTAATTTAGGTTGCAAAATTAATCAAATTCATCTAATTTTGCTTGCTCGCAATAGTATATTTTCAACAATGTATAAAAAACAACATAAAATTAACCAAAAAACAGCAGATAGTGACCCGCAAAGGCTACCTATTCGTATGCGTGTATACAATTTGCTGCGAAAGTTAATCATCGGTTTTATACTTGCTTCGATAGTAAATCTATTCGTCTCGTCTTTTTTCTACACTCCAAAGATGTATTTTATCATGGAGGAGAACAGCGAGATGACGACAAAGTACAACATCTTGAATGATAAAATCAACTCGGCCTCGCTGAGTCTGGCCGAGATTCGTCACCGCGACCTTAATGTATATAGAACTCTCTTTGCTGCCGACACAACTACCGTTCAGGGTGCTTACTCACCATATAATTATAGCAAATACGAAAGCTTCGAGGACGACAAATACCATGCTACCATACTAAATTCGTGGCTTGCCTTAGACGACCTTGCACGCCGAATGTATGTATCATCTATATCTTTAGATGAACTACAAGAACTATCTAAGGATAAGGGAGATATGGCAGAGGCAATACCTGCTATATGGCCGCTAGACAGAACTCTTATGCGAGGCAATATCGGTGCCTTTGGCTACCGCATACACCCTATCTACAAACGCTATATTATGCACGAGGGTATAGACATGGGAGGCCCTAGAGGAACCCCTATCTACGCCACGGGAAATGGCATAATCTCTAGTGCCAAGACAGTTTCGGGCTATGGCAAGCAGATATTAATAGACCATGGATTTGGCTATCAAACACGCTACGCCCATCTAGATGATATAGGCGTGGAAGTAGGCCAAGAGGTAAAACGAGGCGAGCAGATAGGCAAGCTGGGCAACACAGGACGCTCTACTGGTCCCCACCTACATTATGAGGTTATCTATATGGGACGTCACGTAGACCCTATAAATTACTTTAGCCGTGATATGCCAGAGGATGAATACGCAAAAATCATAGAGTCAGCCACTTCAACTACTTACGAACAAGACTAGAATGGATAACAAAAAAGATATAACCCCTATAATCAAGCAGAAGCGCATAGACTTCAAAAAGAAACTATCTCGTGTAGTAGTTCATCTTTTTGCAGGCATAGGCCTTTCCCTGCTCTATTATGTAGGATTCTCTTTTTTCTTTGACACCCCAACAGAGTCCCAACTCAAAGAATCTGCCAGCACCCTAAAGCAAGAATATGACAAGCTGAACAACCGCTACGACTCTTTGATGCTTGTGTTGGACAATATAGCAGAGCGCGACAACAACGTCTTTGGAGCCTTGTTTGAAAGCACTCCCTACACCCTAAATGACGACTTCAGCAGCAACAAGTGGGCTACGTACGAGGAGCTTACCACTATGACCAACAAGGAACTAGCGGCCCAGCTAGAGACCAAAGCCATGTCTCTAGACCAACGCACCAGACAGCTTAATCAGGTGGCAGACGACATACACGAGCAAATCAAATCTATGGGCGACAACATCGACTACATACCTTCGATACAACCCGTTATCAACAAGGAGCTTACAGCCCTCACTGCCTCATATGGCATGCGCATGCAACCGTTCTACAAAACAATGAGCGCGCACCAAGGCATAGACTACTCTGTGGCAGAGGGGAGCCGTGTCTTTGCTACGGCAGACGGCGTTGTCAGTAGCGTTGAGACTCGACGCACCAGCTCGGGAACAACCATAGTCATCAACCACAACGACACATACGAAACAACTTATAGCCATCTTTCAAAGACCAATGTTAGACGTGGACAAAAAGTAAAACGTGGTGACATTATAGCTCATAGCGGCAACACGGGACTCTCGTTTGCCCCACATCTCCACTACGAAATCAAGCACAAGGGAATGCGTGTAGACCCTCTCTATTACTTCTTTATGGAGCTTTCGCCTAGCGACTATCAGAAGATAATCAAGATAGCAAATAGCGGAATGCAATCACTTGATTAACAGCTACATACGGCAAATATCTACATAATCACAATAAGCACATATCTTGGTGTCATCGGTCTGTCTGAACGGCACACTATCGTCAAATATCTCTGACAAGAGAGCCTTAAGGCGTACCTCCAGTTCGTCCTTATATTTAGAGTATCCATCAATAACATTATTCTTATCCACAAGTTCTGCTGTATAATCACCGCCGCTCATATAGCGCACAAAGTAAAGCATGGGCGTAATATCTATTTGCTCTTTATCAAAAAGCATCTTTGAATATAGCAAGGTCTGCAAGGCTGCTTTGTTTCTAAGTTTAGGCTCTGAGCCGAACAAATC
>JAWXTS010000123.1:0-2394 GCA_044433305.1 Rikenellaceae bacterium
TGCACCTAAGAAAGTGCTCGAAAAATCAGGCTCTATGTAGTCAACTATGTAGGACTCGTGCTTTTCGCCAATATATGCACATTGACTAATAGCAAGTTACGCTAAAAGGTGGCTGACCTAAATTTGTCAGTCGGCTTTTTTTGTTTTCATTCTGGCTTGTAATTTGAGTATGTAGTATTCAAAATATTAAGCTATGAAAAAGAATTTCTTGTGTCTTATTGCAACTGCAATATTGCTGTTAGGTATAGGTGAGCTTGGTGCTCAGAATAGAACACTGACTCTTTTGTCGCCTGATGCTCGAACCAGAGTAGAGATTACGGTGGGTCAGTATATCAGCTATTCTATTACTCAGAACAGTGTCGAGATGTTGGCTCCCTCGCGCATTGCTATGACCATTAGCGACTCGCTTACTTGGGGTGTGGCCTCTAGTCTCAGCTCTGTTGAGAGCATCAGCGAGAACAAAATCATAGATACTCCTTTCTATAAGTCGGCTCAGATTACCGACCACTACAATGGTCTGTTGATGAATTTTGATGGCTCTTGGGCTTTAGAGTTCAGGGCCTATGATGACGCGGTGGCTTATAGATTTATTTCGATGATGGATGGCGAGTACCATGTTGATAGCGAGATAGCAGAGTTTAAATTTGCAGGTGACTATCAGGCTACCTTCCCCTATGTGGCCTCGGCGGGAGACTTAGAACATCAGTTGTTCCAGTCTTTTGAAAACATATATACCAGCCTAAAAGTGTCTGAGATAGATAAGAATAGGCTGATGTTCCTTCCGCTTAGTGTTGAGGTAGACTCGGGACATAGAGTGACCATCACCGAGAGCAACCTGCGCGATTACCCCGGTATGTACCTTCGTTCGAGCTTTGATAAGGATGTGTTGTCGGGCTACTTTGCGCCAGTGCGCAATGAGGTTGAGCCACACTCTGGATATAACAACTTGCAGGTTGTTGTCAAGAGTCGCCACAATTATATCGCTGAGGTCGATGGGCCACGCACGTTCCCTTGGCGTGTGGTTATCGTTACCGACAGCGATGTCGAACTGGCCAATACTTCTGTGGTTTATAAGCTGGCCGACGAGAATGTCTTGGAGGATATATCGTGGATAAAACCGGGTAAGGTGGCTTGGGACTGGTGGAACAACTGGAATCTTGAGGGGGTCGACTTCAAGGCTGGAGTCAACAACCAGACCTACAAATATTTCATAGACTTTGCTGCCGAGAACGGTATCGAATATGTCATCTTGGACGAGGGATGGTCGGTGAACAAGGTCTATGATTTGATGCAGGTTGTACCCGAGATAGATATTAAGAAGCTTGTGGACTATGGCAGCCAGCGTGGAGTTGATATTATCTTGTGGGCGGGTTACTATGCCTTTGACAAAGATATGGAGGCCATCTGCAAATATTATAGCGAGCTGGGAGTAAAGGGCTTCAAGGTCGACTTTATGAATGGTGACGACCAAGAGCTGGTCAGCTTCAACGAGCGCGTGGCCAAGACAACGGCCAAGTATAATCTTATTGCCGACATTCACGGAACATATAAGCCTACGGGCCTAGAGCGCACATATCCAAACCTGCTTAACTTTGAGGGTGTGCACGGATTAGAGCAGATGAAATGGCAGCCCGATAGCATAGATCAAGTGAGCTATGATGTTACCATGCCATTTTTGCGTATGGTGGCTGGCCCCGTTGATTATACGCAGGGTGCTATGACTAATGCTGTGCGTGCCTACAACTCGCTTGCCGACACCATCGAAAATCAATATTATCCTAGCTTCACCAAGCCTATGAGTCAGGGCACACGTATGCGCCAACTGGCTCAGTATGTTGTGTTCTTCTCGCCACTGAATATGTTGAGCGACTCGCCAAGTGCTTATATAAAGAATCCAGTGAGCACAGAGTTTATTGCTTCGGTGCCAACGGTTTGGGATTTCTCGCAGACCATAGAGGGTGTGATGGGTGAGTATATCGTTACGGTGCGTCGAAGCGGTGATAAGTGGTATATCGCAGGGCTTAACAACTGGGATATTAGAACCATTACGGTTGATGTAGAGGCCATAACGGGCAAGAAGGGCCGTGCCGTGCTTTATAAAGATGGTCCCAACGCTGATATTAATGGTGCCGACTTCTCGAAGCAAGACATAAGCATCTCGGCTCCACTAGAGGTTACTATGGCAGCAGGTGGCGGCTTTGTTATAGTAATATAACTAGCCAATGTCTCTCTTGATTAATATCGTATCTCGCGCTCGGTTATCACGTACTGAGGTGCTTCTCCGTCTGGGTCGTCAACTATGTAGGCCTCGTTTGTAGAGTAGTCTATGTTCTCTGTGATATAGGTAGAGATGCTCATGCGCTGAGTCCAGTTGCCATTTTTGTCAAAGTTGGT
>JAWXTS010000124.1:0-2318 GCA_044433305.1 Rikenellaceae bacterium
GGACATCCAGCAAATATAGCTCTGATAATATCAGGCATATAACTTTTCGCGATAGCTATGGCAGTGCCGATGGTGCTTACTACTACCAGCAGCGATGGAACGCATCCGAGCGCGATGAGGCACCCACGGTGGCTGAATTGCTGTCTAAGGTCAAATCAGACGAAGAGTTTAGGGCGAAGTTATTTTCTATGCTCAAGATAGATGATATGCTCGATAAGTCTATTATTCTGCTCTCTAGTGGCGAGCTGCGTAAGTTTCAGATGGCCAAAATGTTGCTCGATAAGCCGAGGGTCGTTGTTGTCGAGAGTCCTTATATAGGTCTTGATGTTGCAGCGCGTGAGGTTCTTAATGAACTCTTTGAGTCTCTGACCAAGCAGGGCGATGTTCAGATTATCATTTCGGTGTGTGCATCCAAAGATATCCCTAACTTCATAACCCATGTATATAAAGTGGAGAATATGATATGTTCGGCCAAGATGTATAGAGACGAGTTTGTGAGTTTGTCCTTAGGTGTAGAGCGCGAGCCTTACAGCGTAGAGCTGCCTGCTACCTGTGCAGGGGAATATGACTTTGAGCAGGTCGTGCAGTTCAATAACCTCGGTATAAGCTATGGCACGAAAACCGTGTTGGAGGGCATTAATTGGACTATCAATAAGGGCGAAAGATGGTCTCTTATGGGTCCTAACGGTAGTGGCAAGTCAACGCTTTTGAGCCTTATCGCTGCCGACAACCCCATGGCCTATGCTAAGGATATTACCCTCTTTGGGCGTAAGCGTGGCACGGGCGAGAGCATCTGGGATATAAAGAAGCGCATAGGTTACCTATGCCCAGAGATGCACCGTAGTTATGTTGTAGACATTGCGGCAGTTGATATTGTGGCTTCGGGCTTTGTAGATTCTATTGGGCTTTACTTTACTCCTAGCGAGCAGCAGAGACAACAGTGCCTAGAGTGGATGAGGGTATGTGGTGTAGAGCATCTTAGCTCCCGTTCTTTTGTCAAGCTATCTTCTGGCGAGCAGCGATTGTTGTTGCTCCTAAGAGCCTTTGTCAAGGACCCCGAGCTATTGATTCTCGATGAGCCTTTGCATGGACTCGATGAGGTTAATAAGCTAAGAGCTAGGACTATTATCGAGGCCTTTTGTGCAAGGAAAGACAAAACCATGATTTATGTCACCCACTATAAGGGGGAGATGCCCTCTTGCGTCACACTCCATAAATCGCTAAGGGATAATTACTCTCTAGAAGACTAGAGTTGTTGATTTATATGATGGGTTGAGAAGTAAGATAGCATTTTCGGTTAACAGCCTAAAAACAAGAATATAACCACATAGGTTTAAGTTTAATCTTATCTATGCGGTTATATTTTTCAGAGGCTCAAATATCTATCCCAATCGAATATCAATCAACTCTCTGCCCAGCTGGTGTAGAGCTGTTTCGATTTCTTTTTTGCGTTCTTGCGATGGGTTCTTAGAGCCGCAAATATAGCTAGCCAATAGCGACTGATTAATCCCCATACGCTCAGCAAGTTTTGACACATTAATCTCTTTGAGGCGACTGAACGCTTGTGCCACTTCGTTAGTCGGCTCACGCTCCTCATAGGTAAAACTCTCGAAACTCACATCCTCGTCGAGGTTGTCCCAGCGGATACCAAAGGCGTTTGTGCGAAATTCTGCTCGCTCCTTCTCGGTTGCATTCATAAGCCTTGGATACCACGAAATCGACTGCCAAAACTCCTTGTCATCTTTTGTGAGAATGAAGATTTTGTCATCCTCAATCCATACTTTTTTCACATCCATAACTGTAATATTTTTAGTTATTACCCAAGAACTGTTTCCATTCACGGATGAAATTTTCATGATTCTCCTCCAAAATACTTTCTGCGAGTTTAATATCTTTGGGCTTAACACCCTTATTCTCCGTCAGTATTATTTCATCCTCAATCTCGAACTTAGCCATTCCATCCGATGTCTCAATATGAACGTGGATAGGTAGATGCTCACGAGAGTAGAAGAAAAATCGTATTCCAAATAAAATTAGTAGTGTCGGCATAATGTTGTCTGTTTTTACAAACATAGGTAATAATTTTATTACCTACAAATAATCTGCCCTAAATTTATTTGTAGGTTTATTTTTTTGTCTTCCAGATATTAATTCCTATATTTGTAATGACTTTCATATTCGACGAAGGTAGGGAAACCTGCCTTAAAGCTGAGGCGGGCATTTTTATGTCCGTACTTTTATGCATACGGGTGGTTTTGCCTCCCGTGTGGAGCATTAATGTGCCCACTGCCTTCGTCGGTGTAACGCAACGGGTCAGG
>JAWXTS010000125.1:0-2305 GCA_044433305.1 Rikenellaceae bacterium
TGGCGAGTTAAATATTATGAACAAAGCCATGAATATGGGCTTCTATCAGATGCTTGGTGATATAGATGTTATGAACCAAGATATAGAGATTTATAATAGTGTTGGCAAGGCCGATATTGCCGCCTGCTCTAAGCGTTTGTTTCGCCCCGAAAATTGTTCAACCCTAATCTACCGCAGTACCAATGAATAATAATATGCCCCCGATAGTTACTTCTTATGATTTAACTATGCCTCCAATACATAAAATAGTAACGCCAAACAAAGTGCCTTTGCATGTTCTGAGCGATGATTTGGTTAGTGGCACGGTGCGCCTGAGCCTTGTTTTTGATGCGGGCACAACCTTGCAGAAGGTTCCGTTTTCGGCTTCGTCCATGTTGGGGATGCTCTCTCAGGGCAGCAAGAATATGGATGCTGAGCAGATAGCCGAGTATATAGATTTTCATGGTTCGTCTTTCGAGATTAATATAGACCGCGACTTTGCGGTTGTAACTATCTGTGGTCTGTCCAAGTTCTTTGCCGAGTCTATTAATATATTGGGTGAGATGTTGCTTAGCCCTGTCTTCCCCGAGGAGAAGCTCGAAATATTAAAGACTAACCGCAAGCAGCGACTGGCTGTTGACCGCAGCAAGGCGGGATATATCTCGCGCGAGTGCTTTGCGCGTACGCTCTTTGGCGAGAATCATCCTTATGGTTATAGCTCTCCGATAGATATGTATGATAGTCTTTGCCGCGAGGACATACTCGATTTCTATAATAGCCACTATAAGGCCGACAAATGCTTCGCGCTTATGGGTGGATCGGTAACTCCAGAGCTTATGGCCTTGGCGATAGATTTGTTGTCTAAGTTGCCAGTGCTGGGCGAGGCAGAGAAGCTTCTTTGCAAGCCAAGTGTTGTCCCTGCCCCTATCTCGTCGCCTTTTGCTTATATTCCTTACGAGGGTGTGCAGTCGGCAGTGCGTGTGGGTCGAGTTTTGTTTACGCGCTCTCATCCCGACTTTATCCCTATGCAGGTTCTCTCTACGGTGCTTGGAGGTTACTTTGGCTCTCGACTTATCGCCAACCTGCGCGTTAAGAACGGATATACTTATGGCATCTTTGCCACTATGGTGAATCTTCAACATACGGGTTATCTTGCCATAGCCACAGAGGTGGGTGCTCAGTTTACTGAGGCGGCCATAGAAGAAATCTTTAACGAGATGGCCCGCCTTAGAGACGAGCTGGTCACCGAGGAGGAACTCGACATGGTCAAGAATGTTATGATAGGAGAGCTTATGCGTATTATGGACGGCTCGTTTGGTGTTATTGACATTGCGCTAGAGTCTATCCAGAATGACGAGCAGGGTGATTATGTTAGGCGTTTCTGCGAGCAGGTGGCAGCCGTAACCCCAGAGCGTTTGCAGCAGCTTGCGCGCTACTATCTGCGTGCTGAGGATATGACGGTCACAGTTGTGGGTCCAGAGGAAATAGCTATTCCTGCTGCTCTTGGTGGACAGCCTCAAGCCCTTTAAGGAATCTTGTTTGATGGTGTTGGGTGTTGCGCTCCCAGAACACTTGACCACAGTATCCCTGAATGCTCTTGTCGGATTCGGCCATCTCTAGTCGTTTCTCTGTCCACAGTGCATACTTTCTGTCTATCTCTACACCGCAATATGTGCGCCCTAGTTTTTTGGCTACCACCGATACGGTTCCGCTACCCACAAATGGGTCGAAGATAAAACCATCTTTGGGGCATGATGCTAGGATAAGCTTGGCTATTAGTTTCTCGGGCTTTTGAGTTGGGTGGTCTGTGTTTTCGGGCATAGACCAATAAGGCACGCTTATGTCGTCCCAGAAATTTGATGGGTGGGTAAGTCTAAACTTGCCCTCTTTGGTGTTTTCCCATCCTTTGGGCTTGCCGTCCTGCTTGTATGGAGCAAGTACGCGCCTCTTCTGCATTACCGCCTCGATATCAAAATAGTAGTCGTTGGCGTCTTTCACAGCAAACCATATATCTTCCATGGAGTTTTTCCAGTTGTTCTTGGCTCCTCGTCCTTTCTCGCGCTGCCATGTTATGCGACTTTTGATGGTCAGGTTTTCGCTTATAACTTTATATATTGGACCTGTGCTTTTCCAGTCGCAGCATACGTATAGACTGCCGTTAGGTTTGAGCATCTTAATGATTTTTGGGAACCAGCTACGCAGATATTGCTGAATTCAACCTGCAAATGCAACTGAATTCATAGTTAATATTTGTTTAAATTTTTCATTTGGTGTGAGGTAGCCGAGCCTTTTACGAGGGCGATTATTTAGCTTGTTTTCAATCCAT
>JAWXTS010000126.1:0-2234 GCA_044433305.1 Rikenellaceae bacterium
TAACACTTACCAGAGTACTTATGTTACACACTCGGTTGGCCCTAGCTTCCGCTACAACACAAAGAACACACGCTTTGTCGGAGAGGTTGCTTACCAATATGCTACGCTTAGTGGCAACCAAGACTACCCTGTGATAGATAATCCAGAAATAAGTAACGACTTTGAGGATATCACTTACTTTGCCATGTTGAGACATCAGTTTAACCAACAAAACAGCATCAACCTTAGAATACGTTCAAACACTAGTACTCCTACGGTTTCTCAACTGCAAGACGTTGTAGATATTAGTAACCCTCTATTTGTTAGCGCAGGTAACCCTGACTTGCAGCCTACATACACAAACAGCGCAAGCGTTCAGTTCATCAACTCGAACATCACCAAAGGTCGTACATTTATGGCTATGTTGTCTGCCGATATAAGACAAGACTACATCGGCCAGAGTGTTATCATCGCTCAGGGCGAAGACTTAGAACTAGACAATGATGTAACGCTTATGGATGGCTCTCAATACACAGTACCTGTCAACTTGGATGGCTACAAGAGCTTCAAGGCTAGCATCAGCTATGGACTTCCAGTGTCTTTCTTGCGCTCTAACCTTAATCTAGACTTGGGAGCTAGCTACACTACCCTTCCTAGTTTGATTAACTATCAGACCAACGAAACAGAGACTTACGCTTATAGCGGTGGTGCTGTACTTGGCAGTAACATTAGCGAGCGTATCGACTTCACAGTGTCTTACAAAGGAGCCTACAATATAGCCAAAAACTCTATTCAGACCAGCAGCGACAACACCTACTTGTCTCAGAGTGCATCTCTAAAACTGAAGGTTGAGGCTTGGTGGGGACTTACACTAAGTGTCAATGGTTCATACAACCAATATCGCGGTATCACAGACGACTACAACGAAGAATATATACTATGTAGTGCAGCTCTGGGCAAGAAGATATTCAACAACCGTCGTGGAGAGATTTCTGTTGGTGTCAGCGACTTGTTCGACCAGAACACTAGCTTCGTAAGAACTGTTACAGATACATATATCGAGAATGTGACTAGCAATGTGCTAGGTAGAATGTTCAATTTGACCTTCACCTACAACCTACGTGCATACGGCAAATAAATCACTTTTTAACGATAATTTGTTATAAACTAAACCTCCGCTAATATAGTGGAGGTTTTTTATTGTTTTTGGTTTTTTTGCTGATACAAAAAAATTATCTTTGTAAAAAGCAAAATTAAGTTACAATGACAAATACGGTTAAACACAGCACAGCAACACTGATATTGCACTGCCCAGACCAGCAAGGAATCTTGGCTACGGTAACAACTTTCATCAACAACAATGGAGGTAACATTGTTTACCTCGCTCAGCATGTGGACAGAGATGCCAACATCTTTTTTATGCGCGTAGAGTGGGACTTGCAGGGCTTTATTATCCCTACGGAAAAAATAGACGAGACCTTCAACATACTATATGCCAAGAGATACAACATGGAATACAAGCTAAACTTCAACAGCGCTGTTCCTAAGATGGCTATTTTTGTATCTAAGATGTCGCACTGTCTTTATGATTTGTTGGCACGCTATACAGCAGGTCAGTGGAACGTTGAGATACCTCTTATAATCAGTAACCACGAGGATTTGCGCACCGCAGCAGAGCGTTTCAACATCCCTTACCACGTATTCAAAATCACTAAAGAAACCAAGGCCGAGCAGGAAGCTGCAACAATCGCGCTGCTAAAAGAACACGGAGTTGACTTCATAGTTCTGGCTCGCTACATGCAGATTCTATCGCCTGAGTTTATCGACCAATACCCTAATAAAATCATCAATATCCACCACTCATCATTGCCTGCATTTATAGGTGCAAAACCTTACCATGCAGCTTATGAGCGCGGTGTTAAGTTGGTTGGTGCCACAAGCCACTATGTTACAAACGAGCTTGACGCAGGCCCTATTATCGAGCAGGATATAACTCGCATCTCTCACCGTGACTCTATCGCCAGCCTTGTACACAAAGGTCAAGACTTGGAGAAGATAGTTCTTTCACACGCCGTTGAGAAACATATCGAGAATAAGATTCTTATCTACGGAAATAAAACCGTAATCTTCACTTAAAAAAAGAAAGATATTACATTAGAATATGCCGATTAGGCTCTAGGGCCTTTTCGGCTAAATCTGCCATAACCACAACCTCTGGACCTGCTTCTATAAGCATGCTGCGCCCTGTGCAATGC
>JAWXTS010000127.1:0-2074 GCA_044433305.1 Rikenellaceae bacterium
TCCTCACATCGTCCCCCCTTGACATTAAACGAGAAACGACCAGCCTTGAATCCGCGAATCTGTGCATCGGGCGTAGACTCAAACAGCTTGCGTATATCGCTAAAGACGCCTGTGTATGTTGCAGGGTTGCTGCGTGGCGAACGGCCTATTGGTGCTTGGTCTACAACCACCATCTTATCTATGTTCTCTATACCCTCCACAGAGTCGTACTCTAGGGGAATGTCATAAGAGTTGTACAGCTCACGAGAAAGTATGGCACGCAGGGTATCGTTTATAAGTGACGATTTGCCACTGCCACTCATACCCGTAACACATATCATCTTGGCCAGCGGAAAGCTCACGTCTATATTCTTAAGGTTGTGTCCCCTAGCCCCTTTTATTGTAAGGTGTTTGCCATTGCCATCTCTTAATGTCGTAGGTATTTCAATCTTACGACGACCACTCATGTATTCGGCTGTAATGCTGTCGCTCTTAAGTATGTCTTTGTAGGTGCCACTAGCTGTTATCTTGCCGCCGAAGCGACCAGCTCCCGGTCCCACATCAACAACCCAGTCGGCACTACGTATCATCTCGTCGTCATGCTCTACAACAATCACCGAGTTGCCAGCATCTCTGAGAGCCTTAAGGCTTTCTATAAGTCGATGGTTGTCGTCTTGATGAAGGCCTATGCTTGGTTCGTCAAGTATGTAGAGTACATTTATAAGCTTTGAACCTATCTGAGTTGCAAGCCTTATGCGTTGACTCTCGCCACCAGAGAGGGTGCGCGAACTGCGAGAAAGGGACAAATAACCCAAACCCACATCAACCAAGAATCCTAGTCTCTCGCGTATCTCTTTTAGTATCTCAACAGCAATGGTGGCTTCGCGCTTACCTATGCGTTGCTCGATATTCTCTAGCCAAGAGGATAGCTCCATGATACTCATGTTTGAGAGTTCGGCTATGGTCTTGTTGTCAAATCTAAAATATAACGATTCTGGACGCAGCCTGCTGCCATTGCAAGCACTGCATAATCTGCGTGTTAGGAATTGCTCTTTCCACTTGCTGCCCTTGGTCGAGGTGCTGTCCTCTTCCATGCGGTCTATGTACTCGCCCACTCCATCCCATGATACTATGATGTTGTTGCCCGAGCCTCCGTAGGTGGATGTATTGATAGTAAATGTTTCGCTATCGCCATTGAGCACTGCCGAAATAGCTTCTTCAGACATGGTGTCAATAGGGTCCTTGAGTTCAAAATCGTAGCGTTTGCCTAGAGCCGCTAGCGTTGCAAAGAGCAGGTTATTTTTATGCTTACCCAAAGGCTCGATAGCTCCCTCGGCAATAGATTTACTCATGTCTGGAATTATGCGCTCGCGGTCAAACACTGCCTCGTCACCCAAACCTCCACAGTGAGGGCACGCCCCGTGTGGTGAGTTGAACGAGAAGGTGTGCGGTGCAGGGTCGTCTATGGCCATGCCGCTCTGAGGGCACATCAAATTACGTGAATAATATCGTGCTGCGCCAGTCTCATAGTCATATACCATGGCCATGCCCTTGCCTTGACGTAGAGTCTCCTTAAGGCTTGTGGCTAGGCGTTGGTCGCTCTGGTCTCCCGTAATTGCTATGCGGTCTACAACAAGTTCAATATTGTGAGTCTTGTATCTATCTAGTCGCATGCCCGAATAAAGTTCGGTAACGGCACCATCTATGCGAGCATACAAGAATCCCTTGCGCAGAAACTCCTCTATAAGCTCACGGTAGTGTCCCTTGCGGCCTTTGACCATAGGTGCCATAAGCGCAATCTTGCAACCATCATAAGAAGATTTTATAAGCTCGACTATGCTCTGCTCGCTCGAATGGCTCATAGGCTGCCCAGTTGCTGGCGAAAAAGCCGTAGAGGCACGAGCATACAGAAGTCGCAAGAAGTCGTTTATCTCGGTCACCGTGCCCACCGTAGAACGTGGGTTCTTGTTTGTGGTCTTCTGCTCGATAGAGATTACAGGACCAAGCCCCGTGATATTATCAACCTCGGGTCTCTCCATGTTGCCCACAAACTGTCTGGCATAGGTCGAGAGAGTCTCCATGTAGCGACGCTGAC
>JAWXTS010000128.1:0-2048 GCA_044433305.1 Rikenellaceae bacterium
TATACCCTCGTCCTCGGTAAGCATAATACAGTCGTGGGCATACTCAATGTCATTTGCATAACGGCGTCTATTCTGCGGCGCATAGAGCATAGGTGGTGCCATCCTAGCGATAAGGTCTTTGCGACCTGCTGTTATCACAGCTATCTCGCGGTCTCTATCCAACGCCTTCTGCTCTGAGTCAGCAAAGGGGCTAGAGTGAAAGAACACCAAGCCACTCATAAGCTCAGAGTGATTTTCAAGCATTGCCGAAGCAACATATCCACCCATCGAGTGACCTACAACAACTGCCTTGCCCATTCCTTGGCTTGTGATAACGTCGGCGGCAACCTCGGCCAGAAACTCCATGGTGTGAACTTCGCCCTTGACTTCAGATATTCCGTGACCTGGCAAATCTATTGCCACAACACGATAGTTGGATGATAGGGCCTGCGCAAAGTCCTCCCAGACATTGGCATTTTCTAGGTATCCGTGCAATAGCAAGATGGACTTATCTCCACTGCCATAATCAAGCATTCTTATGGCAACACCTGAGGCCATTATAAATTTTTCTACCATAATATTAATAGAGAAAGCAACAGAGTATTCTGCTGCTTAAAAGAGTTTTAGTCTAGAAATCTTCTTCCTCGTCATCGAAATAATCGAGCACAGATTCCTTTTTTTTGTACGACAATAAATCCTCGTCGTCCTCATCATCAATAATAATTCTGTCCTTTCCGCTTTTTTTATTTGGGGACAATTTAGCTGCACGTCGCAGGGAGTCACTCTCTAAGTAAGGCTGAGCCTTAGTCTTTAAGATCTTTGTCGTTTTCATAAAAAGATTAAAAAATCTGTTTCCTATTAAATTGATTCGTTAAGTACTGCAATTTTAATGCTTTATTTCAAATTCTCAAAATTTTTGAGCATCAAATTCACCCTTAAAAACCCTTATTGCTGGTCCTTCAAGGAAAATATTCACATAACCGCCATTTTCAAGTTTTTCGAACTCTACGGCTAGCTCTCCTCCCTCGACATCTACGCGCCAAGAATTTACCTCTGGAGCATACTTCAAAGCTGATGCCAAAGCCGAAGCGACAGAGCCAGTACCACAGGCTAGGGTCTCATCCTCAACACCTCGCTCAAAGGTTCTCACCTTGATATGGCCATCTTTAACATACTCTACAAAGTTGACATTGGTGCCCGAAATTGCTGCAAAAGTATCACTATGGCGTATCTGCTTACCTCGATTATAGACATCTACCTCGCGCACATTATCGCAAAACTCAACATAGTGAGGCGAGCCAGTATTAAGGAAGGTATATGTCTGATTAACCTCGACCTTGTCAACATCTATCATCTGCAAGCGCACACGACCCTCAACACCATCATCACATAGTATCTTGGCTGCATGAGCACCGTCGACTCCCATAAACAATTTGTCGGTAGAGCCTATGCCTAGGTGATGAGCAAACAGAGCCATGCAGCGACCTCCATTACCGCACATTGTGGCCTCGCCACCGTCGGCATTAAAGTAGCGCATCAAGAACTCGGCCTGAGCATGGTTTTCGAGTATCATAAGTCCGTCGGCACCAATTCCTGTGCGACGGTTACATAGTGCGGCAACGCGTTCTTTGGGACAATCGAAAGCCTCGCTTCGAGCGTCTATTATCACGAAGTCGTTGCCTGCTCCGTGGTATTTATAGAAATCCTGCATAGTGGTTGTAATAATACCACAAATATATTAATTTTGTCGTGTAAAAAAAACTCATATCATGATAAAGGAAATTACAGAGCACCGTTCAATACGCAGCTACACCAATCAGCCCATAGCTCCAGAGGTGCTGACTCGTATTCTTGAGGCCGCAACACGAGCTTCAAATACAGGCAATATGCAGGTTTATAGCATCATCGCTTCGAGCGACGACAAGATAAAAGAGGCCTTGGCTCCATGCCACTTCAATCAGCCTATGGTGCGTAGTGCAGCTGTGGTTCTGACTTTCTGTGCCGACATAAACCGCTTTTCTAAGTGGTGTGAGATGCGCGATGCCAAACCAGAATATGACAACTTCACA